>NZ_JBSFJV010000147.1:0-12875 GCF_053598235.1 Kitasatospora sp. NPDC001159 | reverse complement strand
AGCTGCGCAACCTGCAGATCCTGGCCGAGATCGCCGCCGAGAAGAACTCCACCATCGTCTTCCCCGCCCAGTTCCTCGAAAGCGCAAGGGCCCTGTCCCGCTTCGTAGAGCAGGAGAGCCGATCCGCCCAAGCCGCCCCGACCCCGCCGCCTGTACCAGCCGTGACGACAGTCCCGGCCGACGACCGCAGGCCGAGTCCGGACTGGCCCGTCCCACAGGACGAGGCCCTCACCGACCCCTTGAAAGACATCTCACGTGCCCAACAAGTCAAGCCGCGACGGCCAGATCCGCTGAGGAGGAGGTGAAGGCGTGATTCTCGTCGAAGAGCTGCCTGGTCCGCAGGCAGTGGTAGAGCTGGCCGATCATGCGGTTGAGCAGGTGCCGCTGGGCCTGGGCGTGCCAGTCGCCGCGCTCGCGCCTTCGCCGGTAGTGGGCGTCGGCGCCGGGCGAGGCCCTGAGGGCGGAGAACGCCCAGAGGAAGCCCGCCGTGATGAGCCGGTTGTTCTTGATGAAGCGGCGTCCGACGTGGCGCTTCTTGCCGGATGCGCGGGTGATCGGCGCGGAGCCGGCGTAGGCCTTGAGCGCGCGGGCGTCGGCGAATCGGGTGCAGTCGTCTCCGATCTCGGCGAGCACCCGGGCGCCGAGCTGGACTCCGAGTCCGGGGAAGCTCAGGATGATCTCAGCGTCCGGGTGCTTGCGGAAATAGGTCTCCACCGCCTCGGCGAGCTCATCGGCCGCGACACAGGCCGCATCCAACTTGCGTATCAACGCGCCGAGTTGGTGGCCCATCGCGTCCTCGACGGCGGCGGGCTGGCGGGCGTGGTCGCCGCGCAGGACCTCACGCAGGCGCTCGGCCTCGGCGTCGATGCCGCGCTTGCGGCCGGCCCGTTTGAGGGCGTCCCGCAGCTCGGGCAGGCCCAGGAGGGCGGCCCTGGCCGGGGTCGGCGCCGCCGCCAGGACGGCGCGCGCCTCCGCGCGGGCCAGGCCGTGCTGCTTGCCCAGGAAGGCGTCCAGGGCGGCCGGGTAGTACTCGCGCAGCAGCGATCGGACCTGGTTGACCAGCTGCTGGCGGTTCCAGACGGCTTCCTGCTGGGCGCGGGCGAGGACCGCGATGGCGCGGGCCTGGTCCGTGTCGGCCGGCAGCGGCCGGTGGGCGTGCATGTCGGTGCGCAGGACGTTCGCCAGCACCAGGGCGTCGCCCGGGTCGGACTTCTTGCGGGAGACGCCGTACCGGTCGCGGTTGCGGGCGGCGGCGAGGGTGTTGATGGCGTAGACGAGCCGCTTGCCGGTCCGCAGGGTGGCCACGAGCAGGCCCCGGCCGGTCTCGATGGCCACGGGTATCGGGGCCTCGGGCGTGTCGCCGTACTCGGCGAGCAGGTCGAGCAGGATCCGGTAGCCGGCCGCGTCGTCGCTGATGCGGCGCTTGGCCAGGAGCTGTCCGGTCTCGTCGACCAGGGCCACGTCGTGGTGGCGCTCGGCCCAGTCGATCCCGCAGAACACGGTCACACTGTCCTCCGTTCGGTTGTCGTTTGCGCAGGTGGTGAGCCTGTTCGGGCCACGCGGCGACCTAATTCCAAGACTCGATCGGTCCGCCATCTCACAAGCCGTTCGCGGCACCAGCGGACCGCGGGGGTCTCCATCTCGTTCAGAGCTCGAAGGCTCGGGACTGAAGCAGAGATCGCCCTGCGGCGGGCTCGCACCACGACGATCAACGTCCGGCCGACCGGACAGGGTTTCGCGGTGGCCCAAGAACGCCGGGCGCCACCGGTCTTTCATAAGGCCTCACCGGGCCGGGACACATGAGGAGTCAGCCCGGCGCCCACGCGACCACCGCGAAACCCACCCCGGATGGGACAACCGACCTCGCCCCAGGCCTGGAAACCCTGACGAGAACCGGCCCCACCCGGACCACAACTTCACCGGCCCAAACGGGCCGACTGGAGCCACTACTCACGAATTAGGACAGGCCTGGACATGAGTACGAACACAATGCGCCAGAAGCTCCGGACCAAGCACTGGACCCTGCGCCTGGACCTCTTCGAGGAAGGCGACGTCACCAAAGTGCACGCCGTACTCGACACCGGCGACAACCGGCTGGAGAGCCGCACCACCGCCCACCGCAACCCGCACGACCCGCCCGTAGCGGAGATCGGCGACGAGTTCGCCGCCGGGCGCGCCCTGGTCGACCTCGGACACCGGCTGCTCCGCGCCGGCACGACCGACGCCGCCGCGAACGAACCACCACTGCACGGCTGACAGTGAGGATGTTCATGAGCGGCTCCCGGCACGGCGACGGCACCTGTCCGCTCGCCGTCGTGCCCCGTGCCCGCCGTGACGAAGGAGAGGAAGAAGGAGCTGGTCTCCATGAACGAGGGCGGAAAGACGGTCGAGCCTCGGCCGGCCCGTCCCGGGGACCTCGGCAGGCGAGTGGCCGCGAAGGAAGTTGCTGGGGCTCAGCCGCGAGGATGTGGCCGACCGGGCGGGCATGGCGGTGGGCTATGTGGAGTACGTGGAATCCTCACCCGGTGCGCCCGATGTCGTCACCCTCACCCGGCTGGCCGGAGCGCTCAGCACGTCCGCTCGGGATCTGCTGGGCTGGGGAGTGGATGTGCCGCCCGGCCGGGGGTCCTCGGCGGCGCATCCCGTACTGAAAGAGCTTCCGGCAGAGGAGTGCTGGGCGAAGCTGGCGCGCGGCGGGATCCGCAGGGTGGCCCTGTCGACCGACAGTGGTCCCGTCGTGCTGCCGGTCAACTACCGCGTGCACGACGGCACGGTGGTCTACCGCACGGGCACCGGGAGCACCCCGGCCGGCGCCGCCGATAGCCGGGTGGGCTTCGAAGTGGACCACATCGACGAAGCCCTGGGACGGTCCGAAGAACGGCTGCGTCCGCCGTCCCTCTGCTCCTCGGCATACCGCCCTTCCGCTACTCCTCACGATCCTCCTCACTCACGAGCACGCGCGAACGGCGCGGCCGGAGGACCATGAGTAGCAGCGGGTCGATCGGCAGCCGCGCCCCGGCGGATCAGTCGGACCCGCCGAGCCTGGCAGCCGGTTCACAGGCCGCATGCCGCCGGAGGTCCCCATGAGCGACAGCCCCGCACACGCTCCCGACGGCTCGGAGCCCGCCCGCCGGGCCGTGCTCTTCGCTCTCCGTGAAGCACAGCTGCGCGGTGCCCGGCTGCACGCTGTCTGCGCCTACGACCCCGGCCGCGCTTCGCAGTCGGGCATGGAGAGGATTTCCTGGCCCGGAAGAAGCGAAGACGTGCCCCCGCACCAGCACGACCTCGTCACGCGAGAGGTGACGGACTCCGTCGAGGAGCTACGACAGCAGGTCGGCGAGCCGTCCGTAGAGGTTGAGATCCACTGCCGCGCGGCCGCCCCGCACAGGTCATGCTGGACGCCGGCCAGGACGCCGGCCTGCTCGTGGTGGGCACGCGTGGCGTCGGCGTCTGGGGACGTCTCGCGCTCGGCTCGACCAGCACCGGGGTCGTCCACCACGCCCACCTCCCCGTCGTCGTGCCATCCGAGTCCCAGGCCGCCCCCGCCTGAATCGGCGCGCTCGCCCTCCAGCCGGGGCACACGAACATGAGGACCGCCCGGAGGAGACCATGCAGCACCGCACCGTCAGCGACGTGATGACCCGGGAGGTGGTCGTCGCCCACCCCGAGACCACGTTCAAGGAGATCGTCGTACTGTTCCACCGCAACGACATCACCGCCGTGCCGGTCGTCGACGACCAGGAACACCCGGTCGGCATCGTGTCCGAGGCCGACCTGATCCGTAAGGAAGCCGGCTTGCTGGAGGAGGGCCATGCGGTCACCCGCTGGCTCCACCCGCGCGAGCGGCACCGGGCCGAGGCGGAGATCGCCGAGGGGATGATGACCAGCCCGGTCGTCACCGCGCGGGCCGAGTGGAGCCTGGTGGAGGCCGCCCGGGTGATGCACCACAGGAAGCTCAAGCGACTGCCGGTGGTCGACGAGGAAGGCCGGCTGACGGGCATCGTCAGCCGCTGCGATCTGCTGCAGCCCTTCCTGCGGGACGATGCGGCGATCCGTGAGGAGATCGTCCATGACGTCCTGCTGAAGGCGCTGTGGCTTCCGGCGGACGCGGTGGAGGTCGCCGTCGAGGACGGCGTGGTCACGCTGACCGGCAGGGTCGAACGCAAGAGCCTCATCCCCATCGTCGAGGGGATGTGCCGCTCGCTGGACGGGGTGGTAGCCGTCCGCCAGTCGCTTGGCTACGAGTTCGACGACTCCCACGTCGGCACCGGCCAGCCGGTGATGCGCGGCAAGCTCGGCTCACACTCCGCACCCCACCACTGAGCGCCCCGCCCCAGCCGGGGCACGGCGCCTCACGGCGGTTTGTCGGGGAAACGACGCCCAGCGGGACGAGCCGGGCGACGAGCCGAGCCGGCCCCGCGCCCTCGGTGACGGCGGCGACCACGTCGACGTCCTTGTACGCCTCGGGCGCCTCCACCTGCGCCCGCTCCCCTCGTGCCTCGCACCCAGGTTCGCGGGCCTTCCTCGCTCCTCCAGGCGCATGCTGCGCACCATCGCGGGCAACCCGGACTTGGAACCGGCGCAGCGACGGCCACGGTAGCCGCAGTTCGCCGACCGGCGCCTCCGCCGGCACCACGCCCCGGGTGCCGGAGACCGGCTCGGGATGCGGAGGGTCCACGCCGAGGACGACTCTGGAAGAGACGGCCCTCGCCAGGGGCGGAGAACGGTCAGGCCGGCCTGGGCCGGACGACGCGTGCGGCGCCATGCCATGGCGATCAGTCAGGCATCAGCCGCGCCTCGTAAGCCCGGGGCGCACGCCATGAAGGAGGCAACGATCATGAGCACCGCGCGGGACATCATGCACACCGGGGCGACCTGCGTGCAGGAGAGCGAAACCCTGGAGACGGCGGCGCGGCGGATGCGCGAGCTGGACGTCGGGGCCCTGCCGATCTGTGGCGCCGACGACCGGCTGCACGGGATCATCACCGACCGCGACATCGTGGTGAAGTGCCTCGCCGAGGGCAAGGACCCGAGGGCCGCGACCGCGGGCGAACTCGCCCAGGGCAAGCCGGTCACCATCGATGCCGACGCCGATCAGAGCGAGGTCCTGCGGCTCATGGAGAAGCACCGGATCCGTCGCCTGCCGGTCATCGAGGCCCACCGGCTGGTCGGCATGATCAGCGAGGCCGACATCGCTCGGCACCTGGACCGCCATGAGGTCGCCGAGTTCGTCGAAGCCGTCTGCGCCCCCGCCTGAGCCCACCGCGACCGCCCATCGGCTGCGGGCCGGTCAGGCAGGGCTGGATGAGCGGCTGCCGCACTGCGGCAGGAGCCGATGCACCGTGACACGGAGGTATGACGATCATGACTGGTACCGGACTGCCCAACTTCGACCACGCCGTCCAGACGGCGAACACCTGGCTCATCGATGTCGCCAAGGCCACCGGAAACGAGGAGGACCGCCACCGCGCCTACCGGCTGCTGCGGGCCTGGCTGCACACGCTGCGCGACCGGCTGCCGACCGACGTCGCGGCTCATCTCGGCGCGCAGTTGCCGACCCTGGTCCGGGGTGTCTACTACGAGGGCTGGGACCCGCACCCCACACCGGTGAAGTTCGACCGGCAGGAGTACCTCGACCGCTTCGGCCATGAGGCCTCGCTCGCGGCCGAGGATGCCGAGGACGCCGCCCGCGCCGTCACCGGGGCGGTTTTCCTGCACATCCCCCCGGAGCAGCTTGCGCACGTCTTCGACGCACTTCCGCACGATCTGCGCCCACTGATCACCCCCGCGGTGTAGGAGCCTGGCATTGGGGCAGGACGGTGGGGCCTTGAGCCGGTACCAGCGGGTCGTGGTGAAGCTCAGCGGCGAGGCGTTCGCGGACGCCGCCAGGTGGGGCACAGACCCGGTCTGCCTCGTACACCTGGCAGAGGAGATCCTGTCGGTGCACGAGCTCGGCGTGCAGGTCGCCGTCGTCCTCGGCGGTGGCAACTACTTCCGCGGCCGAACCGCAGCGCTTTGGGGCATCAGCCGGGCCGAAGCCGACAACATCGGCATGCTCGGTACCGTCATGAACGCGCTCATGCTGCGCGGGGAACTCACCGCACATCACGCCAAGGACGTCCGCGTCATGACGGTGGCCGAGATGCCGGCCATCGCCGAGCCGTTCATCCGGCTGCGCGCCCTGCGGCACCTGCGCCACCACCTGATCGTGCTGCTCGCCGGCGGTATCGGACAGCCCTACGTCACCACCGACTACGCCGCCGTCCAGCGCGCACTCGAGCTGGAGGCCGACGCCCTGCTGCTCGCCAAGCACGGCGTGGACGGCGTCTACGACCACGACCCGCGCACCCACCACGACGCCGTGCGCTACACCAGCCTCAGCCACCGCGAGGCCCTCGCCCAGGACGTACAGGTGATGGACACCACCGCCCTGGTCCTCGCCGCCGAACACCACCTGACCATGCACGTCTTCGACGCCGCCGCCACCGGCGCCATGCGAGCGATCTGCCAGGGAGACGACGCCGTCGGTACCCGCATCACCGACCGCGAACCGTTTGAGCGCGTCCCGAAGGTCTGAGGGCACAGGCTGGCAGGCGGCAACGCGGGGACTGACAGCCCCGGCCAAAAGCCCGAACGGCCCTGTGCCGACCCCCACCACGGGCGGAGAGTGAAGGAGCGAAGTGCCGCCGGGGCACTGGGACCGGGAGCACTGAGAGAGGTCGGGATGCACGGCTCCGCACCGCTGGGAAGGATCTTCGGCATACCGCTGCGGATCCACTGGAGCGCGCCCGTCCTGATCCTGTTCCTCGGCGTCGGCCTGGCCGGGCAGACCCTTCCGGCGTGGGTCCCGGGCCGCTCCGCCGCCGTCTACGACTTCGCCGGCCTGGCCGGGGCACTGCTGCTCACCGCGAGCCTGCTCCTGCACGAGACGGCCCATGCCGTCACCGCGCGACGGGCCGGGATGCGCGTGGATGACATGACCGTGTTCGCGCTCGGCGGCGTCACCCGCATGGGACGCGCCCCGAGCCCCAGGCTCCAGTTCACCGTCGCGGGGATCGGACCGCTGACCAGCTTGCTACTGGGCGGGCTGTCCCTCGTCGCCGGGCTCGGTACGCTCCACACCCTGCACTGGAAGGTCCCGGCGGCCGTGCTGCTGTGGACCGGCGTGGCCAACTTGCTGCTCGGCGTGTTCAACCTGCTGCCCGCCGCGCCCCTGGACGGCGGCAGGATCCTCCAGGCCGTGGTCTGGTGGCGCGGTGGCGACCGCGAGCGCGCCGAACGCGTCGCCGGCCGGGCCGGCCAGACCGTCGGCCTCCTGCTGTCCGCGGTCGGCTGGTTGGAGTTCCTCCGTGGCGTCGGTGCCGGGATCTGGCTCATCGTCGTCGGCCTGTTCATGTGGTCATCCGCCCTGGCCGAGGTCCGACGCGCGACAGTCGTGGCCGCCCTGCGCGGCGTACGGATCCGACAGGTCATGACCTCGCCTGCGGTCACCGGGCCCGACTGGCTCACCGCGGACCGCTTCCTCGCCGATCTCACCGCGCGGACCCGCCACCTGGTGATCCCGGTGCTCGACTTCGAGGGCCGCCCGAGCGGCCTGGTCGACCTCCGTGCGCTCGCGGCGCTCCCACCCGGCCGCCGGGCCGAGGTACGCGTACGCGACCTGGCCACGCCACTTGGACAGTGCGTTGTCGCCGCCCCCGGAGACGATCTCGTCGAGGTTCTGGACCGCGCGACCGCGCAGCCCCCGATCCTGGTGATCGAAGACGGCCGGTTGGTCGGGGTCGTCACCCTCGAGAACATCGACCGGACAGCCCGCAGCCGTCTCCCCGCCGCCAGCCGCAGCACATGACCAGCGCGTGACGTTCGAACCCGAATGTGCGCCGGCGGGTGCACCGCACCGGCGCTCGTGCTCATCCTCAGGAACCGCTGGCGATCTCGATCCGACGGGCCTGCTTCTCGACCTCTCCCATCGGTGCCCTCACGGTCAGCACACCCTTGTCGAAGGTCGCGGTGATGTCCTGCTCGTTCACGCCTTCAGGCAGCCGGACGCTGCGGGTGAAGGAGCCGTAGCGGAACTCCGACCGCTGCTTCTCCTTCTTCTCCTCGCTGCGTTCGGCATGGACGGTCAGCACACCGCTCTCGACCGTGATCTCGACGTCCTTCTCAGGGTCGATGCCCGAAAGCTCGGCCTTGACCACGTACGCCCCGTCCTCCTCGGACTCCTCGACCCGGATCATGTGCTCGCCCATCCGCAGTTCCACGGGGAAGTCCTCGAACCACTCCGCGAACGGCGGCCACCAGTGCGCACGCCTGTGAAGCAACTCGCCGGCCATCTCGACCCTCCTTCCCTCGTTCGGTCACCTCCTCCCATGCTGCTGCGCGGGGACGACGACCGCGATCGGAGAAACCGCGCGATGGCAGCCAACTGCTATCTGTGATCGGCGGTTTCACGAAGCACACCGAATACGATTCTGTGCAGATACCCGGTTTCACCTGCCGGAGCGACGCGACAGCCGAGAGTCCTCCCCGATCCCCAAACGCCCCGTACTCGGCATCCGCCAGGGTCACCGCGGCAGTCACGATCTGCCGCAATACCTCGTCGAAGTCCAGGTCACGGCCCGCACGGCGAGTGCCGCCTGCGCGGTCAGCCTCCCGTCGACCGGCCTCCCCGGTGCTGCTGGAGCAGGCGCGCGGCACCGACCTCCTGGTCGTGGGGAGTCGGGGCCACGGTGGCTTCGGAGGGGCACTGCTGGGCTCGATGAACCAGCACTGCGTCCAGCACGCGACCTGCCCGGTCGCCGAAGCCCTCGGCACCGCAGGCGGCCGGTCATGAACTCGCGGCTTCTGCACCGAACCCCGGTCGCGCGTATGGCGGTTGGACACCACCCTGGAACCGTGCGGGTCGCGCCAGCCGCCGAATGTGCCGCCACCGCTCGCCTGGCATCGCTTGTGCTGCGTGCCCGTCCGGGGCTTGTCCACCTCGCTCCCTGCGATCGTTCCGCATACCGCTTCGTCCCCGAGGAGGGCAGGCATGACCACTGGAACAGAAACCGGCACCGAGGTCCTGCGGGAGCTGCTCACCGTGCCCGGCCCCGTCCTGTCGGTCTACTTCGACCTTGAGGCGCGACGGGAGATGGGCCTGGACGCCGAGGAGCGCTGGCAGGGTCTGTGCCGTGAGCTCGCCGCCCACGGGGCGGAGGTCGACGACCTGGACGCCCTGACCCGAGTCTTCCTGTCCGCCCAGCCCGGCTCCGGCGTGCTCGCGGCGTTCGCCGGGGGCGGCGAGGTGCTGCACTCGGCCGTCCTGCCCGGCTGCGAGCAGACCGATCTGGCCCGGGTCGGGCCGCTGCCGCATCTGCTGCCGCTGCTGGCCTGGCGCCAGGACCACCCCGCGCACGTGGTCGCGGTCGTCGACCGCACCGGCGCCGACCTCCAGCTCTACCCGGCCGGTGCCACCGAGGGCACCCACCGGACAGTCGTCGGCCCGGACGACGAGATCGAGCGCAACCAGCCCGGCGGCATGTCCCAGATGCGCTACCAACACCGCGCCGAGGACTCCTGGGAGCACAACGCGGTCAAGGTCGCCGAAGCCCTCGGCACCGCCCTGGCCCAGGTGGACGCACACGTGCTGATGCTGGCTGGCGACGTCCGCGCCCGGCAGTACCTCACCAAGCACCTCCCCACCTGGATCCGCCACGACGTGGCGATCCACCCGGTCAGCGGCAGCCGAAGCACCGACGGCGCCCGGCCGGAACGCATGGCCCAGGTCGACACCGAGACCCACCGCGCCGGGCAGGAGGAGACCACCACGCTGCTCCGCGCCTTCACGGAGGAACTCGCCCCGCGCGGCCACGCCGTGGAGGGCATCTACCCCACCATCCGCGCCCTCGCCGACGGCGCGCTGCGCACCCTGCTGATCACCGACGACCCGGCCCACCGGCGCACCGCCTGGTTCGGACCGGGCTCCACCGACATCGCCGACCAGCGCACCTCGCTACCGGCAGACCTCACCCCCGTGGCACGAGCGGACCTGGCAGACGTCGCCATCCGGTCCGCGCTGCTCACCGGCGCAGACGTCCGGGTCCTTGCGCCCGGTGCCCCGGGAGCCCCGGCCCAGGGCATCGGCGCCCTGACCCGCTACACCTGACACCCGCACGACCACGGCCGCGAACGGAGGAGATCCGATGGCCGAACCAGTGGCCAGCCAGACACCCGAAGTCGAGATCGAAGCCCAGGGCGACCTTCCGCCCGACATGGCGGACCTCGCCCGCACCAAGGTGCTCACCCTCCTCGACGAGGTCAGAGAGCCTGTCCTGTCCGTCCGGATCCGCCTCACCCGCACGTACAACCCCGCCACCGAGCGGCCGTTCATCGCCCAGGCCAACCTCGACGTCAACGGCCGCGCCGCCCGCGCCCACGTGGCCGCCGAATCCATGCCCGAGGCGATCGACCTGCTGCGCGACCGCCTCGCGCTGCAACTGGCCCGGCTGCGCCGGCATCGGGAGTCCAGGCGCGGCGGGATGCCGAAGGCCGGCGAGCACGAGTGGCGGCACGGAGACGAGCCCACCCACCGGCCCGACTACTTCCCCCGCCCACCCGAGGAACGCGAGATCATCCGGCACAAGTCCTTCTCGCTGGCCCGCGAGACCGTGGACGAGGCCGCCTTCGAGATGGACACCATGGACTACGGCTTCCACCTGTTCACCGAGATCAACACCGGCGAGGACAGCGTCCTCTACCGTGCCACGCCCACCGGCTACCGGCTCGCCCAGGTCCACCCCCACCCCGAACAGCTCGGCACCGCCGCCATCCCGCTGACAGTCAGCCCCACTCCCGCGCCCCGGATGAACCCCGCCACCGCGAAGCGGCGCATGGATGAACTCGGGCAGCCGTTCGTGTTCTACACCGACACCGTCACCGGACGCGGCAACGTCCTCTACCACCGCTACGACGGCCACTACGGCCTGATCACCCCTGCCGAGTAGCCCAGGCACACCTTACGGAGCCCGCGATGAAACCCGACACACCCGCCACCCCGCCAGAAGTGGCCCTCCACCCGACCGGCCGCGACGTCGAGAGCGCCGTCGAGCGCGTCGAGCTGCTGGAGGCCCAGGTCCAGGCCCTCGGCCAGGCCATCCACGCCCTCATCCAGGGCCTGGAGGAAATCCCCGACCAGGAACCCGACCCCGAACGCCCCGCCCGCGCCGCCCGCCTCGCCCACGAACTCCTGCTCTCCCAAGGACTCTAGCCACTGGGGAACCGACATGAGACTGACCTTCCTCGGCCCGCTGTACGCGCGGCAGGGCCCCTACGCCTGCGCCTACGTCGACACCTCGCGCGACCTCGACGACCCCGACCGCGCGATCGAGCTGCGCCGCCACCACCTGGAGGCCCAACTCGCCGCCCAGGGCGCCGACACGGCCACCACCGGGGCCGTCACCCAGATCGTCGGCACCGACCGCGACCTTCCCGGCCGGCACGGCCAGGCGATCTTCGCCGCCCACGGGCGCCTCGCCCTCGCCGAGGAACTGCCCGACCCACCGCCCAGCGACACCGCCCGGCTCACCATGGTCCCCGACGCGATGCCGCTCGCCCTCCAGCACGCCCCGGACATCCCGTACGTGACCGCGGCCGTCCCCCGGGTCCCCCAGCCAGGAGGCGCCCCGGGGGAGGCCGAATTGGAGCTTGACCTGCAGGCCGGGCGCTGGCCTTCCGCGCGTGTGGCACCCGAAGAGCGCCGCCGGCGGCGGCTCGGAGCGGACGAGTGGCGGCTGACCGCGGTTGAGATCGCCGAGCAGCTGACCGACATGGCCGATCGCGGCGAGGCCGAGGCGATCGTGCTGTCAGGAGACCATTGGGCCCGCAACACCCTCGCCCGGGAACTGCCCAAGCGCCTGCGGCAGCGGATCGTCGGCATCGACAGCGCCGGCTGGGACGCCGAACCCGAACGCGCCCTGCTGGAGGACGAACTCGACTTCCTGTTCCGTGGCCGTCTGTCCGCTCGTGACCAGGCCTCCGTCGAGCGGTTCCTGGCCTGCCGTGCCCGCGGCAGCGGCGCCGAGGGGCTCGCGGATACCGTCGCCGCCCTGCGCCGGGGCCAGGCCGAGGCCGTCCTGATCAACGACCCGTTCGACCTGCACCAGCGGCTGTGGGTCGGTCTCGCCCCCAAGCAGATCGGCCTCACCCAGGACGAGTTGAGAGGCCTCGGGGTCGAATCCTCCTGGGAGGAACCGGCCGACGCCGCACTGATCCGCGCGATCGTCGGTACCAGCGCGGAACTCATCGTCATCCGCCGCGACGAACTGCCCCTCCCCGACGGGCTCGGCACCCTCCTGCGCTACCCGGACACCATCACGTGACGGCCGACAAGCCGATCCCCCCGGCACCGAAGTGAGGCCGGATCACCAAAGGCCCGTGCCGTTCCCGTAGTTGGTCTACGGTCGGCACGGGCCTTCATCCCTTCCCCGTGGGGGAACCTGCAAGGTGAGCTCCCTCCGGCGGCATTGCCCGGATCAGGTAATGGAGCGCCGTCGGGGTCTCGTCGACCACCCTCCGGCCTCTCAGCCCAGCCGTCGAAATCAGCTCCGGACAGCGCAGTTGGCCATCCGCAACCGCTCACGCCGAACTCCCTCGCTCGCCCTGCAGGCCGATTCCCACGCTACTCACGCCCCTCGCGGGCACCAGGGCCGAACGGCCCCCGGTCCCCGAGCCTCACGGCCATGGGAGTCCCCCGGCCGAAGGCCGGGGGAGGGTGCCGAGCGCGCGTCCTCAGTGCCGGGGCCTAGTACTGCAACCGCACTTGATCATGGTTGACTTGGCGAGTGGTTGATCTTGGGGTGGGGCAGGTCGAGGAGTGGAAGGCGGCGCTGGCGGGG
>NZ_JBSFJV010000146.1:0-13283 GCF_053598235.1 Kitasatospora sp. NPDC001159 | reverse complement strand
CCTACCCCCCCTGGGCCGCGTCCCCCCGCGCCCAGCTTCCCCGGCCGCCGCCCCACCCCTGTTTGTCCCTCCTGCGGGCCTGGGCCGCCGCCCCCCCCGCCGGCCCCCCCCCGCCGGGCCATCGGGCGGCGGGAGGGCGGTGTCGCACTCAGTCGAGGATGACGGTCATCTTGCCCAGTGCCCGACCACTCTCCATCACGCGGTGGGCCTCGACGATCTGCTCGAAGCGGAAGGTCCGAGTCGGGCGCGCGCGCAGGGACCCTGCCTCGACCTTGGCGTAGATGGTGTCCAGCGGGATGTCGGAGAGGGGGAACTCAGGGCTGCCGAGGACGAACGCGCTGCCGAAGAAGCTGAGCTGGACGCCGCTGGGAAGGTCGCTGATCGGGTCGAAGTCAGGTACCGGTGCGAAGCCGCCCAGGAAGCCGACCTGGCAGACCCGTCCACGGGGTCGGACAGTGGCGAGCGAGTCCCGTAGGGCACTGTTGCCGACGACGTCGAGGACGGCGTCCACGCGGATGCCCCGGTCTCGGACCTTGGTGCTCAGTCGGCCGTCGTCGATGAGCACGTCCTCGGCTCCGAGGGCCTTGAGCAGGACGGCGTGGCCGGGGTTGCGAGTGGTGGCGAGGACGCGGGCGCCGTGGTCGACGGCGAGGTTGACGGCAGCCTGGCCGAGCGAGGAGGTCGCACCGCGGACCAGGACCGTCTCGTCGGGGCGCAGCTCCAGGTTGCCGAACAGGCCGCTCCAGGCAGTTGAGTAGACCTCGGGGACGGCTGCCAGGTCGGCCCATCCGAGTGAGGAGCGGACCGGCACCACGTTGGTCGCGGGTACCGTCACGAGTTCTGCGTAGCTGCCGTTGCGGGTGCGGCCCATGCCACCGAGGATTGCCACCACGGTTGTGCCGGTGGGGAGTTCGCCGGACGGGTCGGCTTCGACGGTTCCGGCGCACTCGATCCCGGTGACGGCGGCGACCTCGCCCCAGGCGCCCGCGCGCATGTACGCCTCGGCGTGGTTGAGGCCGATCGCCTTGACCCGGATCAGTATCTCGCCCGCCGCCGGCACGGGGTCGGGCAACTCGGTGACGGTGAGTACCTCGGGGCCGCCGTAGGTGGAGATGATGATGGCCTGCATGATCGCTTCCTTTTCTTGAATGGTTATTCAAATATTGGGCCGAAAGAAAGGGCCACCGTGTCCGGTGGCCCTTGTCTGCTTCGCCGCCCTCAGTTGAGGGCGGCGAAGGCGTTGTCCGTGATGGCGCGCAGCAGCGCCTCGTCCGGGTTGGCCTTGCCCACGACCATCAGCCCCTGGCAGGTCGCGACCAGCAGCTTGGCGCTGCCGGCGGGATCCGCCGAGTTGCGGATCTCGCCGCGATGGCGGGCGTTCTCCAGGGCCGTGGTCATGCAGCGCTCCAGGCGGGCGAGGTGGCCGCGGACGACGGCCGCGGCCTCGTCGTCCTCGGCCGCGTTCTCGATCGCGGTGTTCACCAGGAGGCATCCCTGTCGGCCCTCGGGGCTGAGCAGGTCCCGCACCAGTCCGTCGAAGTAGCCCCGCAGCTCCGCCAGGCCGGCGCCGGCCGCCTCCAGCTCGCCGAGTTTCTGCGGCACGACCAACCGGGAGTAGCGCTCCAGCGACTTCAGGAACAGCGCCCGCTTCCCTCCTGGGAAGGCGCTGTAGATGCTGCCCGGTTTCACTCCGGTCGCCTTCACCAGGTCCTCGATCGAGGTTGCCCGGTAGCCGCGCTCCCAGAACCGCAGCATGGCCCCGTTCAGTACGGTCTCGGGCTCGAACTCGCGGCGTCTGGGCATGGGACGAACATACATGAGCGTTCATTCAAGAACAACCGCTGCTCTGCGGTGCGGAAGAGGGTTGGCGGCGAAGGTGGTCAACCTGTGACACCCGGGCAGGCTGTTGCGGGGAAGGTCACCCGTACGAGGCCTGATCGGGGGGTGTCTGGTCGTCGCGTCAACCCGTAGGGCAGGGTGGGAGCCATGGCGAGTGTGGCGAATCCGGCGGTGTGGCGCTCCGTGCGCGAGGCGGCGTTGCCACAGGTGTCCTCGGACAGTGAAGGCGTCATGCTCTCGGCCCTGGGTACCTGAACGGCGAGCCGTTGGAGCTGGGCGTCCAGCCGTTCGACGGCGCGGCCCGAATACCTGCGGCGACTTCGCGCGGCAGGACGACCTCAGCTGGCACCGCTGCGCACCTGGGAGAGTGACACCCGCACCTGCGATGCTGTGACCGGGCTACGCCCTGGGAGTGGGAAGTCGGCCGGGCCGACTTCCCACTCCGCTCTCATGCGTGTGCGGTCGTTCCGGGCATGGCGGAGCGCCGGGCGGACTTGGTCGAGCCTGGCATGCCGGAAAGCCGACTTGCGTGCGGGTGGGTGCACATGCGCGCCGTGGACGGAGTCCGGGTCGCTGGCGACGCCGATGTCGTGCTGGTCGCGGGCGCTTCCGGCGAATCCCAACTCGAGCTCCGTGCGCTCGAGAACGTCCGGATGGGGTTCGGCTGGTGCGGTCGACGGGAGGGACGGCAGCCTCGCCGTCCAGCACGCACCGGTCCCCGTTCGGGGACGGGGGCCGGTGGACTCGGGGCGGCTACTTGCAGTTCTCGTCGATCTTGTACTGGAGCGCCTTCGGGTAGTCGTGCCGGCTGAGCCGGACGCGGGCCAGGATCGGCGCGTGGTTGAGGTCGTTGCCGGGATCGGCGATGTCCAGCAGGAGCGAGTCGAGCTCGGTGTGGGTGGTGAGTTCGTACCCGTGCATCCGGTCCTTGTCCGTGCCGAAGACCTCGGCCAGCTTCTCGTAGCGCCACGGGTGCAACACGTTGTAGAAGTCGGCCCCGTCGGACGGCTTCTCCTTGTAGTAACAGGGGCTGACCAGCATCTGCTCGATGCCGTAGAAGCCCTCGTTGTCCAGGACGAAGATCACCGGCCGCAGGTGGTGACGCACCTGGGTGGACAGCTCCTGACAGATCTCCTGGAACGAGCCGTCCCCGACGAACACCAGCGGGCGCTTCATCGGTTGCTGTCGGCCCAGTGCCACGCCGGTGGCCGCGCCGACGGAGTAGCCGATGGACAGCCAGCTGTTCTGTGCCAGGAAGCCGGCCCGCTCGGTGATCCGCAGGTTCATCGAACCGAGCAGCGCGAACGCCGCGTCCGAGATCACCGTAAACGGCGAGTCGGCCTGTGGGTCCCCGCCGGTGGCCTGGTGCTCCAGGAAGAAGTTGATGTGCTCGAAGAAGCTGTCGTAGGTCAGCTCCGGCGGGTACTGGTTGGTGCTCAGCGAGTCCAGGAAGTCGGCCGTGCTGGCCGGGACGTCCAGGCCCGCCGCGTGCGCCAGCGCGAAGTGGTCGGCCGGGAAGGTCTGTCCCGCCAGGGCGTGGCTCAACGCGGCGATGAACCGGCTGAGTTGTACTTCGGGGAAGTACGTGGCGCCGACGCTGACTCCGCCGCGTGCCGCCACGATCCAGTCGTCGCCGATGGACTGCTCGCCGCCGAGGTTCTTGGACGTGGACCAGGTCCCCAGGCCGATCCGGCACCCCGCGTTCTTGAAGGTCTTCCGGATCTCCGGCAGGCTCGCCTTGCCGTTGTAGACGCCGGCGAACTGCGGGTGCCGTTCGGACACCACGGACTTCGCGCCGACCGTGGTGCAGAATTGCATCCGGGTGGTCTGAACGAACTCCAGCAGCTCGTTCTCCAGCCGCTGGCGGACCAGTTCCTCGCCAGCCCAGACGATCGGTGTGCCGAATTTCCTGATCAGCTCCACCGCTGCCGTGACGGCCCTCTCCAGTATGTCCTTGTTCCGCTTGGTGAACGGCCGCTCGTGAGCGCGGAGTTCACCCTGTGGACGCTCGCAGGGCGCGTGCCAGAGGTCCTCCATGACCTCCAGGTAGACCGGCTTGCGCTCGGTCAGGCACGCGGTGATCGCGCTGTCGATCTGCGAGGGCGCGAGTCCCGGGTTGGAGAGCACCTGTGCGTCCACCGTGACCTGCCGGTAGACGTCCAGGTTGCTCTCCCGGCGCGGGCTCATGTGCGAGGTGAGCAGGCCGACCGCCTGGTGGTTGAGCCACTGCTCGTAGGACGGCGCCGCGTTGATCGCGATCAGCGGTACGTCCTCGACGTACGCGCCGCCGATGGTGTTGAGCAGGCTGAACGCGCCCACCCCGTAGGTCACCGCCACGGCTCCGACACCCTGTTCGCGCTTGTCCGGGTCGGCGTCGGCGGCCCGCACCCTGGCGTAGGCGTCCGCGGCGTAGCCGCCGCCCATCTCGGTCGGAGTGCCGATCCAGCGCACGGTGGTGGTGGCCTGCATGATCGTCAGGAACGGGCCGAGGAAGTCCCCCGGCACCCCGAACAGGTACCGGATGCCCAACTGCTCCAGCCTGGTGGCCAGGTAACGGGCCACCGTCCATTCGTCGTTGCCGCTCATCCGCGCAGCGCCTCCTGTCGGCTCTCCTGTCGGACCTGAACCTCGGGCCGGATCTCCGGTTCCACCGGGGCCGGAGCCGGTGGCGCCTCGTGCACGGCGATGGCAGCCCGGACGGCGGTCTCCACCGCGCCCTCGATCCAGGCGTGCTTGAGCGAGACGTGCTCGCCGGCGAAGTGCACCGGGCCCTCCGGCTTGACCACGTCGAGGTGGAAGCTGGTCATCTGGTGCGGGGTGTACACTGCTGCCTCACCGAAGGCGTACGGGTCGCGCAGCCAGCTCTGGGTCTTCCCGTAGCCGGTGTAGAACACCTCGATCCGCCGGCCGTGCACCGACTGGAGGTTGCGCAGCGCGTAGACGTACCGCTCGTCGTCCTCCATGGAGTCCCAGCGCACCGCGTCGTCCGACCAGCTGTAGCTGGCCAGCACCACCCCGCCGCCGTCGCCGTCGGGCACCGGGTGCGAGGGGTAGTACATGAAGCGGTTCGGGTTGTCGGTGGTCGAGCCGCCGCCGAAGCAGTCGGTGGCGGGGCGCACGCTCGCCCGGAGCAGCGGGGTGTGCTGGTAGACCTCCCGCTGGGCCCGGCTGATCCGGTGCTCGTCCACGCTCGCGTGCGCGCCGAGCAGAACCTCCGGCAGGTTGCCCGGGGGCCGGTGGCCGTTGTGGGCAGCGGCCACGGCAGCCTCGGCGTCGTCCTCACCGGCCCGCTGGTAGTACTCGTACAGGCCGGGCGCGATGGAGTCGAGTTCGACCTTCCAGTCCGCCTCGGTGAACTCCCACCAGCGGCGGGAGAACTCCAGCAACACCTTGGTGGCCTGGTCGTAGTGGGTCTCGGTGATCGCCCGGCGCTTCTTGTAGGAGAACGGGGGCGTCACCTGGACGAACCGCAGGGCGGAGAACGGGACCGTGACGATCGCGAAGTCGCCCTTCCAGACGGTGGGTTCGGCCTCCGGGTCGTCCTCGGGGACGGTCTGGACGGCGACCTGCGGCCCGATCGGGCCGACGTTCCGGGCTCCCCCGCCGTCCCGACGCGGGTCCCAGTACTCCATTCGGATCATCCGCTCGCCCATCCGCAGCTCCTCCCGGAGCTCCTCGGCGAGCGCGTCGGGCAGCTTCCAGCTGCCGCCCGCGATCTCCCAGTAGGTGGCGTTCGGGTTGATGTCGCTGCGGCCCAGGAAGGTGTGGAAGAAGGCCAGGTGAAGCCGCGAGGTCATGTTCTCGATCGTGCCGATCGCCTCGATGGCCTCGTCGCTGAAGCCCGCGTACTCGCGCAGGAAGCGGCCCATCGAGTAGCCGTCGAAGTCGCGGATCACCCGGGCCCAGCCGTCCAGCCACTCGGCGAACGGCTTGTTCACCCGCTTGCCGTCCCTGATCACCGAGTAGTAGTTGCGGACCGGCTCCAGCGCCTGGTTGACCATGTCGGCGGCGGTGATCCGCACCTCGTCGCCGGTGAGGTGGAAGCCCTCGTTGACGCAGCTCGGGTCGGCGGCGTACTCCTTGCGGCGGGCCTGGATCCGGTTGGTGCGGATCCAGGAGTTGAAGCGTTTGACCGGCTCGCGGAAGTCCGGGCTGTCCGCGCCGTACGTCCAGACCTTGCCGGGCTCGAAGGACTCGTAGACCACCGGCGGGACGGGCGCGTTCTGCTTGCCGGTGTCCGGATCGACGTCGACGTTGAAGAACAGCTGCCGGTGCAGGCCGAGGCTGTCGACCAGCGCCAGGGTGAGCGGGTGGAAGCTGGGCAGCCGCATCGCTCCGGCCTCCGCGTACTGCTTCGGGTCGCGGAACGGTCCGTCGACCTCGTCGTCGGTGGAGCGGAAGGTCTTGATCCGCCCGCCCACCCGGTTGGCGTTGGCCTCCAGGATGGTGACGTTGTGTCCGGCGTCCTTGAGCAGCTTCCCGGCGACCAGGCCCGCGATGCCCGCGCCGACGATCAGCACGTCCTTGGGCTCATCCGTCTCCGGGATGCCGTCCTTGATCAGGACGTCGAGGTAGCGCAGCTTCAGGTCCTTGTCGTCCGGACCGACCAGCAGCAGCTCGCGCGCCAGCTGCTGACAGGTCTGCCAACGGGCGCGGTCGCCGGCCGTGCCCTCGATGACGGGGTTCTCCACGGTGTCTCCTCGGGGGTGCGCGGCGGTCAGGAGCCGACCGGCTTGTTGGGGAGGTCCTTGCCCTCGGCGAGGAGGCGCAGCGTGGTGATCGAGGGCGTGAAGGCGTAGAGCGCGCCCGTGGTGCGGACGAAGCGCTTCATGTCGACCGTGCCGTGGGCGCCGTCCGCGAGTCCGATCTCGGCCTTGCCGGCGAGGCCGATGACCTTGTCGAAGCCGTTGGGGCCGTGCGCGGGGGGCTTCGGGTCTCCGGGGGTGAACTCGGGGTCGTTGGACCAGTGCTGTTGGACCAGCTCGAACTGCTGCTCCAGTGAGGTGCCGTAGCAGACGAACATCAGCCCACGGTCCTTGCCGTCGTCCGCGCCGCCCTTGAACTCCGGGCCGTACGGGATGCCCCTGCGCATCAGGCGGTGGCTCTTCGGCTTGTCGTCGACGATGCCGGCGAAGGCGCGCGGGTGGGTGCGGCGGATGTGGGCGATCCAGGGGGTGTGCTGGCCGATGGGGTCGTTCTCGTAGTCGAAGTCGTTGCGGTCGGAGCCGAGACCGGTCACGGCGCCGCACGGAGGGGCGAGCGGTGCACCGTCCTTCTCACGGCCGACCAGGCAGGCGCCGAGCCGGGTGGCGTCCATGGTCCCGGTGAACTGCTTGACGCCGTCCGCCACGGCCTTGTTCCAGCCCGGTACGTCCTGGCGCAGTCGGCGCACCACCTGGAGCGAACCGTTCTTCATCCACTCGGGCGCCTTCCGGTCGCCCTTCTCACTCTTGTGGCCGAAGACGAACTCGCCGGGTTCGATCAGCTCGGTCCCCGCGTGGTTGTCGCGGACGCCCTTGCGCGCCGGGTTCTCCCGGTGGAAGTCCTTCACACCGGGCTGGGAGATGCCGTCCTTGTAGCCGAAGTGCTCGTGGCCCTTCAGCGGGCCCGTCAGGGTGCGGCCCTGGTCGACGTGGACGCGATTGATCTGGTGCGTGCTCTCGACCGCGTCGAGGTTCCTCAGCTTCTCCTTGAGTAGCTCCTCGGTGTCCGCGGCGACGATGAGAACTGCGTGCACGACCTTGTCGCCGGTCCCGGCGCCGAACAGCCACTGCTTGGGGTCGCTCTCGTCGGTGTCCCCGAGGACCTCGGCCCGCGCGGCCGCGCCCGCGCAGAACGACCTGAAGGTGCTGAGGTCCTTCTTGACCTGATCAGGCTTGTTGGCGACCGTCACCAGGCCCTCGAAGGTGAGCGAGACCCCGCAACGGACGGCCGTGATGGCGGGGTCGCGGCCGAAGGCCCGGCGGGCCAGCGAGAACTGCTCGTTGAAGTCCTCGGTCTCGCTGGTCGTCGCGACGGTGTTGAGGATCGCGGAGAGCCAGCCGCGGCCCTTGGCGGCGTCCGGGAAGTGCAGATAGCGGAAGTCCATGAAGTCCTTGTTGAACGCCGCCAGGATGTTGCCCTGGATGTCGGTGTTCGTACGCAGCTTCGGCTGGGGCAGCTGCTCGATGGACGGCACGGCGGTGGGGCGGGTGGGGGTCGTGGTCACGCTGGGGCTCCTCGGTTACAGGCAGGGGTGATCGCAAAGTGTGATGGGTCCTGTACTCAACGTAGCTTCGTCGCCGAGAGTCCTGTCAACCGGACGTCAGCCTCCCGACGGGCTCACGCAGTGTCACCGCAAGATTGACGGGACTGCCTGCGCCTGTGGCGCGGTGAGAGTGCACCGATCCGTTCTCTGGGTCGGCCGCGACCGACGGCGGCGTGGTGCTGCGGCCCTGAGACGGGGCCGTCGGCACGCGTCGGGCAGTGGTGGACCGGTCGAGGGCTTAACCCATTCTGCGCTCGTCTCCTCGGTCGGGGCGCCAGGCGAAGCGACCAGATGCCCCCTGGCAGTGAGAACCGATGGCGCCGGTCGCCTCGCCGGATCTTCCCCCTTTTCCCGAGCGCGGCAAAACATCGCCAGCATCCAAGGGCGGGCTCGCCCATAAGGCAGGCGGGCATCGGGAGCGCAACCAGCGATATACGGAACGGCGGAATGCATGGAGAACGCCATACGGTCAGCCGTCATGGATTCAGTCGTAGGGCCACGGCTTCACCAAGTAAGTCAAGACTTATCTTTAGGGAACATTGACCGTATGGTGTGGCTCGAATCGAAGGAGCCCCCTGTTGTCGAAAATGAATGATCCCGCAGTGCGTGCGGTTGAATCGGAGCGGGATTATGTGTCCTCCTTGTATGAGTTGCTCACCGAGCGGCTTTCCGAGGCGCGAGTACACCGAGCGAGTTTGCTGAAGGCCCCGGCGAACAGCGCCGGTGAGGCATACGAGAGAGAAATCGCCGCCGAGCGTCTGGCCAAGGAAATCGGCCGGCTGGAGGGCGCCGAAAAGGGGCTGGTCTTCGGGCGCATCGACTGGACGGATGGCACGGCCCTGCGCATCGGGCGGATCGGACTGCATACGGAGGAGGATGACCTGCCTCTGCTCGTGGACTGGCGCGCGAACGCGGCGCGGCCCTTCTACGAGGCGACACCGGTTCATCCGATGGACCTGCGGCGGCGCCGGCACCTGCGCCTCGAGGAGCGCACGGTCATCTCGGTGAGCGACGAACTGCTGGACGGGACCGCCCCGACCGACGAGGACGTCGTGGGGGACGGCCCGTTGACCGAGGCTCTGTCGGCACGGCGTACGGGCAGGATGCACGCGGCCGTCGCGACGCTGCAGGCCGAGCAGGACGAGATCGTCCGCTCCGCCCACCGCGGGGTGACCGTGGTGCAGGGCGGGCCCGGCACCGGCAAGACGGTGGTCGCCCTGCACCGGGCGGCCTATGTCCTGTACGCGTTCCCGCGCGCCGCGGAGGAGGGTGTCCTGGTGGTGGGCCCGAACGCCCGGTTCCTCGACTACATCTCCCAGGTCCTTCCCTCGCTCGGAGAGAACGACGTCGTTCTGGCGACCTGCCGGGAAGTGGCCGGAGTGTCCACGGACACGGTGGACCCGGTCGATACGGCGCGTCTCAAGGGCAGCTCCGACCTCGCCGACGCCTTGGCCGGCCTGCTGCGCGTCCACCAAGCCCCTGCCGGTGACTTCACCGTGCGGGTCGGACAGGAACTGGTTCACCTGTCCGGCGAGGAAGTCGCCACGGCACGCGACGCCGCCGTGGCAGCCGTACCGGGGCACAACCCCGCGCGCCAGGTGTTCAGGGAGCTCTTGGTCGACGCCGTCACCGACGCGATGCAACGAGACATGGGCGACCTCCTGGAGCAGATCGACGCCGATGCCGAAAGGATGACGGGCATGGACCTCGACCGGTTCACGGGAGCCGCCCAGCGCCGTACCGAAGGTGCGGCCGACTCGGGTCCGGTCCACGAGCTGGACCTGGACGCCATCCGAGCCGATCTCCTCGACGACGCCGACGTCGACCGAGCGGTCGAGGTGTTGTGGCCGCGGCTGGTACCCGGTGACCTCGTGAAGGCGCTCCTGACGAACGCCGGCGCTCTCGCCGAGCGCCTGCCCCGCCTGACCGCGCAGGAGCGGTCCCTTCTGCTGCGCGGTCCGGACGACCCGTGGACCGATGCCGATGTGCCGTTGCTGGACGAGGCGGCGAGCCTGGTCGACGGCCCCCCCGAGCGGACGTACGGGCACGTCGTCGTCGACGAGGCGCAGGAACTGACCGCCATGCAGTGGCGGATGATCGTCCGCCGCTGCCCGGCAAGGGCGATGACGCTGGTGGGTGACTTCGCCCAGGCAGGCCCGGTCGCGACAGCACGCGACTGGAAGGAAGCACTGAGCCCCCACGTCGGACCGCGGTTCAAACTGCACAACCTGACCGTCAGCTACCGCACCACGCAGGAGATCCTGGAGAGCGTCCGGGACCTGCTCACGCGGATCGCTCCGGACCAGAAGCCCACACGGTCACTGCGAAGCGGTGAGAGCCCTCGCACCGTGACCACACCTCCGGACGGGTTGGTCACCGCCGTCGTTCAGGAACTCCGCGCCCAGAGCACCGCGCACCCGGGCGAGCTTCTGGGAGTGATCTGCGCGGACACCAGGGTGAGCGAGCTGACGGCCCAGGGCATCGCTCGCCACGCACGCATCGTGCCGGCGTCCGAAGCGCGCGGCCTGGAATTCGACGGGGTCGTCGTCATGAACCCCGAGGAAATCATCACGGCCCGCCCCGGTGGGGAAAGGGACTTGTACGTAGCCCTGACCCGGGCCACCAAGCGCCTCTGCACAATCACCGTCCAGCCCGCCTGACGACTCGGCGCCCGCGTCGTCGCCGCGGGCGCACCCGGCGCGGTACAGGCACCGGCCCGCGCGGCCGGGGCTGCTTGCCGCCTCACCGCTCGTGGCCGCACCCGGCATCACGCGGCCTGCCGACGACGGGGGGCCTGGACCCGAGGGCTGGGCCCGCGCTGCAGGGGCCACTGTTTCAGGTCTGTGGCCAGCGGGTTCGGGTGACTTCGATGCCGAGGAGTTCGAGGAGGTGGAGGTGGACGCCGCGGGTGACTGACCTGACGTTCGATCAGGCAGATCACCTGGACCAGGGCCGCGACGCGGTGGTTGGGCTGCACGAACAGCGGAGCCACGGCGAGCGGGCCCTTGAAGTCGTGGTAGCGGCGCTCGACCGGCCCCTGGCCCTTGTGGTGGACCAGGACCAGGACCAGGCCCGTGCCCGGGACCAGGCCCGGGACGCCCGGGACCAGGACCTGGGCGGGGTCGGCCTTGTCGGCGGGCAGGCCGGCCAGCGGTGCGTACCAGCCGTCAACGGCGCCCTCGGCGATGTGACCAGCGCAGGCACGAGACCACGCGGCGGCGGGCGGCGATGACCCCGACCCGGGCGGCGATCTTCTCCCCGGGTCTTGTAACGCCGTCCGCCCGCCGCACGGGCGAGCTTGTCCAGACGCGGTGCAGTCGCCGCACTGCCCGCCGGACCTGACCGCCGGCCTGGCTCTTTTGCCGGTCCTGCTCCACGCGCCGTGCGGCCGGGTCCGCGGGGTGTGGTGGTCAGCTCAGGGTGCGGACCGCGGCGGCGTCGTAAGGGCGCAGGTCGGCGAAGCGGCCGGAGAGGACCTTGGCGGCCCACTGCGGGTCCTGGAGGAGGGCGCGGCCGACGGCGACCAGGTCGAACTCGTCGCGTTCGAGCCGGTCGAGCAGGTTGTCGATGCCCTGGACCGGGGCGCCCTCGCCCATGAAGGCGCGGACGAAGTCGCCGTCGAGGCCGACCGAGCCGACGGTGATGGCGGGGCGGCCGGTGAGTTTCCTGGTCCAGCCGGCCAGGTTGAGGTCCGAGCCGGCGAACTCGGGGACCCAGTAGCGGCGGGTCGAGGCGTGGAAGGCATCGACGCCGGCTTCGGCGAGCGGGGCGAGGATTGCCTCCAGTTCCTGAGGGGTCTCGGCCAGGCGGGCGTCGTAGTTCTCCGACTTCCACTGCGAGTAGCGGAAGATCACCGGGAATCCCGGGGAGACGGCCTCACGCACTGCGGCGACGAGCTCGGCCGTGAACTTCGTCCGGGAGACCGGGTCGCCGCCGTAGGCGTCGGTGCGGCGATTGGTGCCCGCCCACAGGAACTGGTCGAGCAGGTAGCCGTGGGCGCCGTGCAGCTCGACGCCGTCGAAGCCGATCCGCTCGGCGGCCGCGGCGGCCTCGGCGAACGCGCAGATGACGGCGTCCAGGTCGGTCCGGGTCATCGCTCGCCCGGTTCCCTCGGTGCCGTCCAGCCGGATGCCGGACGGGCCGACGGCGGGAGCGTCGGCGAAGGGCGGGTCGCCCTGCTTGCGCACCATGCCGATGTGCCAGAGCTGCGGCACGATGGTGCCGCCCGCCGCGTGGACGTCTTCGGCGACGCGGGCCCACCCGGCCAGCTGTTCTTCGCCGTGGAAGCGCGGGATGTCGTCGCTCTGGCCGGCGGACTCGTGGCCGACGTACGTTCCCTCGGTGACGATCAGGCCGACGCCTGCGGCGGCGCGGCGGGCGTAGTACGAGCGCACGTCCTCGCCGGGCACGCCACCCGGGGAGAACCTGCGCGTCATCGGCGCCATCACGATGCGGTTGGGCACGGTCAGCCCGTTGATCGTGACGGGCCGGGACAGGATCTCGGCCGCGCGGGAGGTGGAGGGCTCGGTGACGGTCATGGGTATTCCTCGCGGATAGCGCTGGTGTGCGTCGGACGGAAACGGTTGCCCGTACCAACCACCTCGGTAGCCTCTGCATTTCGTCGACCGCGCGAAACCCGCTGTGATCCGCGCCACTGCACGCCGGCCGGGGACGATGGCGGTGCACTGGGACTGGCAGGCGTGCGTCCACCGGCCTTCGGCTCAGCGGCCTCCCGCCTGACACTGAGGCGCCCCCAGTGTCCGGGACCCGATGCGGGTCTGGTGGATGCTCCTGCAATTTGTTTCGGGCGCTGGGTAGGGGTACTGTCTCCCAGTCGCTCGGCAGGGAGCACCGGACACGCATCTGCGCGGACGGTCCCGGGGCGGCCAATCCTCTGAACCATCACTTCCCGGTCCTCGCCGGTCGTTTCGCGTTGTCGCGGTGCGGTCAGGTGTTGATGTGGCGTGTGCGTTTATCGGATTGGGGCCGGATTCGCTTTTCGGAGCGAAGGTCGGCTAGAGTTTGAAACGTCGGACGGGGCGTCAAGTCCTTGAAGAAACCGGCGAGTTGGATGAACGAGGCTCCGGAAACGGAGCGGAAAGCATCTGATAAGCTGGAAACACGAAAGAACGAAGCGCCCGGAGGGCCCGCTGGAAGGCGGCCTGAAGGAAGTGTCCGTTCCTTGAGAACTCAACAG
>NZ_JBSFJV010000145.1:0-13388 GCF_053598235.1 Kitasatospora sp. NPDC001159 | reverse complement strand
TGAGGGCCTTGACCACGGTCACGGTGTCGCCGTCGCTGAGGACGTTGCCGACCGCGTCCCGGATCACCCGCTCGCCGGCGCCGGCGGCCTGCTCGTAGCCGCCCTCGGCGGGCATCCACTCGTGGCCGCACTCGGGGCAGACCATGAGGGCGTTCATCTCATAGGTGTACTCGCTGGAGCACTGCGGGCACGGGGGGAGGTTGTCGCTCATGTGTTTCAGGATATCCAGGGTGCGAGGGGCGTTTTCCGTGGCCAGCGGGTGTGAATGGTCTCCGTGGGGGCGCGCTGCCCGGGGTTCGGGGCGGATGTGCAGACGGCGGCCGGTGGCGGCGGCCTCCGCGAGGAGGGTCCGGAGCGCGGGCAGGTCGACGGTCTGCCCGGCGGCGGGGGAGCCGTGGTCGTCGTAGGCGGTGACGGCGAAACGCAAGGGCGGCCTTTCCGGGGACGCGGTGGGTGGGGTGCGGCAGGCGGACGCGCGCGGTCCTGCCGCCGTCGGGGTCGGGCTGGACGGTCAGTGCTCGGCGGTGCCGGTCAGGAGGCTCCGGCGGTGGCGAGGCCGTGCCCGGCGGGGCCGGCCTGGCCGTGCAGGTGGGTACGGGCGTACGCGATGGCGTCGGGGGTGGTGGCGAAGAGGTGTCCGTCGGCGCGCAGCCGGTCGAGTATGCCGAGGGCGTCGAGGGGCCGGTGGTGTTCGGCGCGGATGCCGGAGACCAGGACGAGCGTGCCGCGGCGCTGAAGCTCGGTGATGGCGTCGCCGAGGACGGTGGCGCCGCTGGCGTCGATCGCGCTGACCCGGGACATCCGCAGGATCGCGACCTTGACCTCGGCGGATCCGGTGAGCTCCAGCAGGAAGCGGTGGGCCGCGGCGAACAGCAGTGGGCCGTCGATGCGGTAGGCGACGATGTGCTCGGCGAGCAGCGCCTGCTCCTCGTCGTGGTGGTCGGCCGGGGGAAGGTCGGCGTGCAGCGGGACCTGCTCCACACGTGCCGCCCTGGCGACGGCGGCGAGCGCCAGGACGCCGGAGACGAGCAGGCCGACCACGACGGCGGTGACCAGGTCGAAGGCGAGGGTGGCGGCGGCGGTGAGGGCTAGGACCGCGGCCTCGCCGCGTCCGGTGCGGGCCAGCGCGCGCAGCGAGCCGACCTGGACCATCCGCACGGCGGTGGCGATCAGCACCCCGGCCAGGGCGGCGAGCGGGATCCCGGCGACCAGCGGCGCGGCGGCGAAGACGATCACCGCAAGGACGGCGGCGTGGACGAGGGCGGCAAGGCGGGAGGCGGCGCCGGAGCGGACGTTGACGGCGGTGCGGGCGATCGCGCCGGTGGCGGCGACGCCGCCGAACAGCGGGGCGGCCAGGTTGGCCAGACCCTGGCCGAACAGCTCACGGTCGCTGTCGTGGCGCTCGGACACGCTCATGGCGTCCGCCGCGGTCGCGGACATGAGCGACTCCAGGGCGGCCAGGGCGGCGACGGCCAGCGCCGACGGCAGCAGGGCGGGTACGGCGGAGAGGTCGAGGAAGCCGATCGAGGGGGCCGGAAGCCCGGTGGGCAGGTGGCCGATGGTGGCGACCGGCAGGTCGGCGAGCCTGGCGGTGACGGTCGCGGCGACGACGGCGATCAGCGAGAACGGTAGCGCGGGCCGCAGCCGTACGCCGATCAGCATCACGGCGGCCACGGCGAGGGCGACGGCGAGGGCGGCCCAGTGCGGTGCGGACGCGAAGTCGGCGACGGCCTTGGCGGCGACGACGGCGGGGTTGTCGCCCTCGGGCTTCCGGACGCCGAGCGCGCCGGGCACCTGCTGGAGCGCGATGACCCCGGCGATGCCGACGGTGAAGCCCTCGACGACGGGGACGGGCACGTAGGCCATCCAGCGTCCGGCCCGGGCCAGGGCGAGGGCTATCAGGATCACCCCGGCGAGCAGGCCCACGGTAAGCACCCCGCTGCTGCCGTAGCGGGCGACGATCGGGACCAGAACGACGGTCATGGCGCCGGTCGGCCCGGAGACCTGGAGGTTGGAGCCGCCGAACACGGCGGCGAGCGCGCCCGCGACGACGGCGGTGGCCAGGCCCGCCTCGGCACCGGCGCCGGAGGAGATGCCGAAGCCGAGGGCCAGCGGCAGCGCGACGATCGCCACCGTGAGGCCGGCGAGCAGGTCCTTGCGCGGGGAGCGGCCCATGGAGGCGAGGGTCCGCCGGGTGGGCAGGACGGCACGCACCCGGCTCATCACGGTGTTCACGCCGTCGCCTCCCGGGCGGTGGTCGCGGCCAGTTCGGGCAGCAGTCGGCGCTGGCTGGTGATCACGTCGCCGAGGATCCGGCGGGCGGCGAACAGCAGCTCGGCGACGTCGGGCGTGGCGAGCGCGTAGACCACCGTGTTGCCGCCGCGGGTGGCGGTGGCCAGGTTGGTGCGCCGCAGGACGGCGAGTTGCTGGGAGAGGCTGGAGGCCTCGATGTCGAGGGAGGCGAGCAGGTCGCGCACCGGAAGCGGGCCATCCTGGAGGAGTTCGAGGATCCGGATGCGCGCCGGGTGGCCCAGGGTGCGGAAGAACTCCGCCTTCGCCTGGTACAGCGGGACGGCCATGGTTCAGCTCTCTCCTTGCTCTTCCTCGGCGGTGTGCGGCACGTCGAGGCCGTGGGCGGCCGCGATCCGCAGCAGGGCCGCCACGCGCCCGGCGTAGGCCTGGGAGCCGTCGTCGTCCTCGTCGGCCCGGGCCTGCCGCAGGGCCCGGCGGGCCTGGGCCAGCTGTTCGTGCAGCTCCTCGTCGAACACCGCGGTCACGGCTCTTCCCTCCCGGGGGTGCCGGCGGGTGCCGGGCGCACCTTCGCCGATCCAACAGCACGCCAGCATGTATGGACTTGAAGAATTTATCAAATCGCATGTTTCGCATGTGGTGGATTCGACAGTAGTGATCTGCTGTGATCGGCAGTGGTCGTCGCGGGCCCGGCCGCACCCATGCCGTGACCGGCGGGCATGAGCGTTCGACCGGTTGGTAGGGTCAACTCTTCGATGATGTTCCGCCCGATGGAGACGGTGACGACGTGAACGCCGAAACGCCCACCCCGCCTCCCGTGGTCGGCGCGCCGCTGTACCAACTGAAGGCGGAGTTCTTCAAGACCCTCGGCCACCCGGTGCGCATCCGCGTCCTGGAGCTGCTGAGCGAGCGCGAGTACGCGGTCTCCGAGATGCTGCCCGTGGTCGGCGTCGAGGCCTCCCACCTGTCCCAGCAGCTCGCCGTGCTGCGGCGCTCCAACCTGGTGATCGCCCGCCGCGAGGGCTCCACCGTCTACTACCGCCTCACCAATCCGCAGGTCGCCGAGCTCCTGCGGGTCGCCCGCACCATCCTCGGCGGCGTGATCAGTGGCCAGGCCGAGCTCCTGGACGGCCTGCTCGCCCAGCCCCAGAAGCAGCCCGGGCGCGACTGACCGCTCCCGGCCGTTCAACGGGATGCTCGCCGCCGCCCCGGGGCACATTCCGGGGCGGCGGCGAGGCGGCATGGACCCCTAGCGACCGGCGGGGCCGAACAGGTCGGAGGAAGGCCCGCAGCACCCGTACGCACCGCGCCCACCCGGCGCGAAGCGGCACACCACCACTGCCCGCACCGGGGACGGAGCGGTCGGCGCGGCTGTACGGCACACCGCGGTGAGATACGCCTTCCTCGTTCTTGCCCTTCCATGCAATTGACAAGGTTATCAACTGCTAAGGTCGTCATGTGACGGCACCGCCGGAAGCGTGCTGTCGCGGTGAGGCCGCCCTGGAACCGACGCCGGGGTGGCCTCACCGGTCCGCAGGAGGAACACCCTTGCGATCCCGCGGGGCGGCGTGGCCCGGACTGTCCCCCGAACGACTGAGGCCGGTCCGCTCGACTGTCCTGCCGGACTTGCCAGTTGCTAACGTCTGCAAGTCGTCAAGACATGGAGACCGTCATGGGTTTGTCGCGCAGGATCCGTGAGATCGGCCGGATCGCCGAGCCCGCCCCACCCCGCCAGGAGGGCGAAGCCCTGTCCGCCGCGCGCCAGTTACGCGGCTCGGCGCAGGTGCGTCACGTCGACGCCGGGTCGTGCAACGGCTGTGAGGTGGAGATCGGGGGCGCCTTCGGACCGGTGTACGACGCCGAGCGGTACGGGGCCCGGCTGGTCGCCTCCCCGCGCCACGCCGACGCCCTGCTGGTGACCGGCCCGGTCACCCGGAACATGGCCGAACCGCTGCGCCGCACCTACCAGGCCGCCCCCGAGCCGCGCGTCGTGGTGGCCGTCGGCGACTGCGCGCTCAACTGCGGCCTGTTCGCCGGGGCTTACGGCGTCGCCGGGGCAGTGGCCGACATCGTGCCGGTGGACCTGGAGGTGCCCGGCTGCCCACCCGAGCCGGCGGCGATCGTCGCAGCCCTGCGCCGGGTGACCGGTCGGTGAGCGCGATCGCTCCCGCGCTGTCGACGGCCGGCGTCCTGGCCGCCGCCGGCACGGCCTGCGGGCTGGCACTGCCCGAGCGCGCCCGCCCGGCGGTGGTCGGTGCGTGCACGGCGGGGGTGGGTGCGGCCGGCCTGGTCGCCGGCGTCTCCGCGCTGGGTGGACAGCGGTGGTCGGCCTCCTTACCGGACCTGCTGCCGCTGGCCGGGGTGCACCTGGCGGTCGACGCGCTGTCCGGGCTGTTCATCGCGGTGACCGGCGGAGTGACCGTGGCGGCCGCCGTCTACGGCGTCGGCTACACCCGGCACGGCCTCGCCGCACGAGGTGTGCAGGCCGTGCTGCCGCTGTTCGCCTGGACGCTGGTCATGGTGCCGGCCGGCGCGAGCGTCTCCACCTTCCTAGTGCTGTGGGAGCTGATGGCGCTCTCCTCACTGCTCCTGGTGGTGGCCGAGCACCGGCGGCGGGCCTCGGTGCGTGAGGCGGGCGTCTGGTACGCGGTGATGACGCACCTCGGACTGGTCGTCCTGCTGGCCGCCCTGGCGCTGTTCGCGGCCCGCGCCGGCGGGGAGACCTTCGCCGCACTGCGCGCCGGAGCCGACGGTCTGTCACCCTCCGTGCGGGGCACCGTCTTCGTGCTCGCCCTGGCGGCCTTCGGATCGAAGGCGGGCGCGGTGCCGTTGCACGCCTGGCTGCCCCGGGCCCACCCGGAGGCGCCGAGCAACGTCTCGGCGCTGATGAGTGCGGCGATGGTCAACCTCGGAGCGTACGGCGTGATCCGGACCGGCTTCGACCTGCTGGGCGGCGGCCCGCGCTGGTGGGGGCTACTGACGGTGGCCCTCGGCGCGGTGACGGCGGTGTACGGGATCGTCCAGGCCGCGGTGGCCACCGACCTCAAACGCCTGCTGGCGTACTCGACCAGCGAGAACCTCGGCCTGGTGCTGATCGGGGTGGGCGCGGCCCTGCTGTTCGACGCGGGCGGCCACGACGAGTTGGCGGCCCTCGCGCTGGCCGCGGCCCTGCTCCACGTGGTCAACCACGCCGCGTTCAAGGCCCTGCTGTTCGGCGCGGCGGGCTCCGTGCTGCATGCCACGGGCACCCGCGACCTGGACGCCCTCGGCGGACTGCGCCCGCGGATGCCGGTCACCACGGCGCTGTTCGCCCTCGGCGCGCTGGGCGCGATCGCGCTGCCACCGGGCAACGGCTTCGTCAGCGAGTGGCTGCTGCTCCAGGCCCTCATCCACGGGCTCGCCGCGCCCGGCGTGACGACCGCCGTGCTGCTGCCGGTGGCGATCGCCGCCATCGCCCTCTCGGCGGGCCTCGCCGCCGCCGCGTTCGTCAAGGCCCTCGGAGTCGGCTTCCTCGCCCGCCCGCGCGGCACGGCCGTCGAGCGGGCGGTGGAGAGCCCGCGCACGATGCTCGCCGGCATGGGGCTGTGCGCCGCCGCCTGTGTCGGCCTCGCGCTGCTGCCCGGCGCCCTCGCCGACGGACTCGGCCGGGCCGTCGCCGCGACCGGGACCGGCGGCCGGCGGATCATCGTCGGCGGCGAGCTGGACCTCCAACTGGCCGGAATCACCGGGAGCCTGGCCCCGCTGTGGATCGCCGCCGCGCTCGCCGCCGCTGGCGCGGCCGTGCTGTTGGCGGTGCGCTCGCGGGCCCGCCTGCCGCGCCGCGTCGACGCCCCGGTATGGGACTGCGGCGGCGGAGCGCCCACCGCGCGCATGGAGTACACCGCCACCTCCTTCGCCGAACCGCTGCAACGCGTCTTCGATGACGTCCTCGCCCCCGAACAGGACGTCGACGTCACACCCGTACGCGAATCCGCCTACCTGGTCGAGCGGGTGCGCTACCAGCGCCGAGTCCCGGACCGGATCGAGCACCGCCTCTACCTGCCCGTGCTGCGGCTGCTCGCCCGCGTCGGACGGGCCGCCCGGTGCCTGGCCGACGGCAGCGTCCACCGCTACCTCGGGTACGGCTTCACCGCCCTGGTGCTGCTCCTGCTCGCCCTGGCGGTGACCCGGTGACCCCGATCGGCACGGTCGCCGTCGCCGCCCAGGTCGCCCTGGTCACCGCCGGGGCCCCCTGGCTGGCCGGGTTGATGCGCCAGGTCCGGGCCCGGCTCGAAGGGCGGGCCGGCCCGGGCGCCGGGCAGCCCTGGCGCGACCTGCGCAAACTGCTGCGCAAACAGCCCGTCACGGCCACCGGCACCGGCCCGGCCTTCCGGACCGCGCCCGTGGTCCTGGTTGCCACCGCCCTGGTGGTCGCCGCCCTCGTCCCACTGGCCGCCACCCGCACACCGGTCAGCGGCCACGCCGACCTGATCGTGGTGGTCGCACTGCTCGCCCTCGGCACCGTCTCCCTCGCGCTGGCCGGCCTGGACACCGGCACCGCATTCGGCGGCATGGGCGCCTCCCGGGAGATGACCGTGGCGGCCCTGGTCGAACCGACCCTGCTGATGTCGGTCTTCGCGCTGTCCATCCCGGCCGGTTCCACCAACCTCGCCGACATCGTCTCCGGCGCCGTCCACGACCCCGCCCGGCTCGCCACCCCCACCGGACTGCTCGCGGCCGTCGCCCTGCTCGCCGTGACCGTCGCCGAAACCGGACGGCTGCCCGTCGACACCCCGTCCACCCACCTGGAACTGACGATGATCCACGAGGCGATGGTGCTGGAGTACTCCGGTCCCGACCTCGCTCTGATCGAACTCGGCGCACAACTGCGGCTCGCCGTCCTGCTCGGCCTGCTCGCCGCGCTGTTCACCCCGTGGGGGATCGCCACCACGGGCGGCTGGGCGGCCCTCCTGCTCGCGCTGGTGCTGCTGGCGCTGAAAGTGGCCGTCCTCGGAGGCCTCCTGGCGGCGGCCGAGGTGTTCCTCGCCAAGATCCGCCTCTTCCGGGTGCCCGAACTGCTGGCCGGCTCCTTCCTGCTGGCCCTGCTCGCCGTCGCCGCCTCCTACTTCCTCACCGGAGAGTGAGTGATGGACACCGGTCTGTTCACCCAACTGCTGGACCTCGCCTGTGGCGTGTTCCTACTGGCGGCCGTCCTGGTCCTGTGGCGGCGCGAACTCGCCGCGTTCATCCGGGTGTTCACCGTCCAGGGCTTCGCCCTTGCCGCCATCGCCGGACTGCTCGCCGCCCACGGGCACCGCTGGGACCTGCTCGGCGTCGCCGTGCTGATCGCCCTCCTGCGCGCCGGACTCCTACCGCACCTGATGCGGCGCGCCCTCACCGCGGGCGGGGAGACCCACGAGACCGAGCCGCTGGTCAACGTCACCGCCTCGCTGCTGACCGCGGCCGCGCTCACCCTCCTCGCCTACGCCGTCACCCGACCGCTGACCGACCTCGCCCCCTCGCCCGCCACCCGGGCCCTGCCGATCGGCCTGGCCGTCGTGCTGATCGGCTTCTTCACCCTGGCCACCAGACGCCGCGCCCTGTCCCAGGTGGTCGGCTTCCTCCTGGTGGACAACGGCATCACCGCCGTCGCCTTCCTCGCCACCTCGGGCGTCCCGCTGATCGTCGAACTCGGCGTCTCCTTCGACGTGCTGTTCGCCGTCCTGGTACTCCAAGTGCTCACCACCCGGATGCGGGCGGCCTTCGGCGGCACCGACCTCGACGACCTGAGGGAGCTGCACGACTGATGCCCGACACCCTCCTGCTCACCGCACCCGTCGCGGCGCCGCTGCTCGTCGCCGCGACGTACCCGGTCCTCGGCTGGCGGCCCGTCACCGCCTGGGCGGGGCTCGCCTCACCCGCCGTGATCCTCGCCTGCGCGGGAGCGCTCGCCACCGACGTCCCCTCCGGCGGGCCGGCCACCGCCTATGGAGACCTGCTGCGCGCCGACGCCCTGACCGTCTGGATCCTGCTCGGCATTGGTGCTGTCGGCGCGCTGGCCTGCGCCGCCAGCCCCGCCTACCTCGCCGCCGAGCGGACGGACCCCGTCTCCGCCCGACGCTACGGACTGCTCGTCCACCTCTTCCTCGCCGCGATGGCACTGGCCACCCTCACCGCCAACCTCGGCGTGCTCTGGGTCGCCGTCGAGGCCACCACCATCGTCACCGCCTTCCTGGTCGGCCACCGCCGCACCCGGGCCGGGGTCGAGGCGGCCTGGAAGTACGTGGTGATCTGCTCGGTCGGCATCGCTCTCGCCTTCCTCGGGACCGTGCTGGTCTACTTCGCGGCCCGGCACGCCGGCATCCCGGAGGCCCACGCCCTCGACTGGCCCACCCTGGCCACCCACGCCGACCGGCTCGACCCGCACACCCTGCGCCTGGGCGCCGCCCTCGCGATCCTCGGCTTCGGCACCAAGGCCGGGCTCGTCCCCCTGCACGCCTGGCTGCCGGACGCCCACAGCCAAGCCCCGGCCCCCGTCTCCGCGCTGATGTCCGGCGTGCTGCTCGCCGTCGCCTTCACCGCCGTGCTGCGCCACAAGGTGATCGCGGACGCCGCCCTGGGCCCCGGCTTCGCCCGCGCCCTGCTGCTCGCCGTCGCCCTGCTCACCCTCGCCCTGGCCGTGGCGCTCCTGCTCGCCCAGCGCGACTACAAGCGGATGCTCGCCTACTCCAGCATGGAGCACATGAGCCTGATCGCCCTGGCCGCAGCCGTCGGCACCCACCTCGCCACCGCCGCCCTGCTGCTGCACATGGCCGGGCACGGCCTCGCCAAGGGCGTCGCGTTCTGCTCCTCCGGCCACCTCATGCACCTGACCCACACCACCCGGATCGGTCGGGTCCGGGGCCTGCTCGGACGCGCCCCCGTCCTCGGCGCCGCCTTCGGCCTCGCGGTCCTGGCCCTGCTCGGGCTGCCGCCTTTCAGCCTCTTCGCCTCCGAACTCGCCATCGCCCGGGCCGGGTTCGCGGTCGGCCTCGGCTGGTCCGTCACCGTCGCCCTCGCCCTGGTGTTGCTCGCCTTCGCCGCATTGACCGGCCGCACCGCCCGGATGCTGCTCGGGGCACCACCCGGGTCACCGTCCGGGCCACCGCAGGGGAGCGCGCCGCCGGTGCGGTCCGGTGCGAGCGTCTGGCTCCCGCTGGTCGGCGGGCTCCTCGCCTGCGCCGCACTCGGCGTGACCACCGCCCCGCTCGCCGCCCTTCTCAACGCCGCCGCCGCGATCGGAGGACACTGACCGTGCCCAGTAACACCGTTGACCTCGAACCCGGTCAACTCGCCGACCATGCCGCCAGATTGCTGGCCGGCGGCCACCGCCTCGCGCTGGTGGCCGCCCACCACGACGGCCCCGGCACCATCCGCGTGGTCCACCTCTTCGTCCAGGGCCCGCCGGACGCCCGAACCGAACTGCACGTCCGCCTCGACGCCCGCGCCCCCGCCGTCTCCACCCTCGCCCACCTCTCCTTCCCCGCCGGCCGGTTCGAACGCGAGCTGCGCGACCTGCACGGCGTCGTCCCGCTCGACCACCCGCTGCCGCACCGCCTCGTCCGCCACCCGCACTGGCCGCGCGGCTGGTACCCGATGCGCCCCGACGCCGGGCCGCCCCCCGAATTCGGCACACCCGAGGGGCCGTTCCCCTTCCTCACCGTCGAAGGACCCGGCGTGTACGAGATCCCGGTCGGACCCGTCCACGCCGGGCTGATCGAACCGGGACACTTCCGCTTCTCCGTGGTCGGCGAGACCATCCTCAAGCTCAAGGCCCGGCTCTGGTACGTCCACAAGGGCATCGAGAAGCTCTTCGAGGGCAGGCACCCCGAGCAGGGGCTCGGGCTCGCCGAGCGCATCAGCGGCGACACCGCCGTCGGCCACGCCCTCGCCTACTGCCTCGCCGTCGAGGAGGCCACCGGCGTGCAGGCGCCTCGGGACGCCCGGCGCGCCCGCGCCCTGCTCCTCGAACTCGAACGTCTCCACAACCACGTCACCGACCTCGGCGCCCTCTGCAACGACGTCGGCCACGGCATCCTCAACTCCCACGCCTGGCACATCCGCGAACGCCTGCTCCGCCTCAACCACGCCGTCACCGGCCACCGGCTGCTGCGCGGCGGCGTGGTCCCCGGCGGCGCCGTCCTACGCGCCCTGCCCGAACCGGCCGAACTGGCGGCCGTCCGCGCCGATCTGGGCGCCCTCGTCGGCCTCGCCCTCGGCCACCCCACCATCCGCGACCGCTTCACCGGCACCGCCGTCCTGCCCGCGCAGGCCGCCCGCGACCTCGGTTGCCTCGGCTACGTCGCCCGCGCCAGCGGCCTGCCCACCGACGCCCGCCGTGCCCACCCCCACCACGACCTCGGCGACCTGCTGACCACCCGCGTCCTCGACACCGGCGACGTGCTCGCCCGCTTCACCATCCGCGCCCAGGAGGCGGAGGACGCCCTCGACCTCATCGGCCACCTCGCCGAGGGCCTCACCGCCGGCGCTGTCGTCGACCCGACGCCGCACGCCCCCGCCCGCCGCTCCGGCGTCGGCATCGCCGAAGGTTGGCGCGGCACCGTCACCACCCGGGTCGAACTCGCCCCCGACGGCACTCTCACCCGGCTCAAGACCGTGGACCCGTCCTTCTTCAACTGGCCTGCCCTGCCGGTCGCCCTCGCCGACACGATCGTCCCGGACTTCCCGCTCACCAACAAGAGCTTCAACCTCTCCTACGCGGGCAACGACCTCTGAAACGGCGGGATTTCGCTATTCTCCGCGATCCCGAAATGATCGCCGGGGAGAATATCCCATTGCCGATCTCTCGCCGGATTCTTTCCTTCTCGGAGGTTTCGGCGGCGCGAACGCATCGCTTTTGCGCAACCCGTTGACTGAGGCCTGTCACCGCTGCTTTTCTTCCGTTCACGCCCCTTGCCGCAGCCTCCTCAGGCCGGCCACCGGGCACTGGTTTCCGCTGCACCACCATCGCTCCGCAGCTCTGCTGCTGACGTGACGTCGGTCGACGCTCGTCAGCCCCCATGGCACCGCCGGCAAGCACGGGCCACCCCACCGTTACGCCCCGCGCCCGTGTCATCGCCGTACCCCGTCCTGCCACGAGCCGTCATCCGGGCCGACCGGCACCGGAGTCGGCAGGAGAGAGGAACCCCCACACATGGGCATCCCCCGCGTCCGTGCGCTCAGACGAGCGGCCCTGGCCGCCGTCGCGTCGCTGTCCCTCGTCACCGCTGCCCTGACCACCAGCGGTGCCGCCCAGGCGGCGGACGAGCCGGCACCGCCGCAGAACGGCTCCGTGACCAACCCGTTCAGCCCCGCCTACCAGCACCCGTACCGGCACGGCGTGCTGCCCACGGTCGGTCAGAACGACAAGATGAAGCAGTGGGCCTCCACCCACGGGACCCCCAACGCGGCCACCGGACCGCAGACCCTCTCCTACGGCGGAGGGATCGACGGGATCGGTGTCCAGAGCGGCCACTCCAAGGTCTACCTGGTCTTCTACGGCAACCAGTGGGGCACGCAGAGCACCGACGCCAACGGGAACGCCAAGTTCTCGGGCGACTCGGCCGGGGCGGCGGGCGCCGCGCAGCAGATGTTCAAGGGCATCGGCACCGGCAACGAACTCTGGTCCGCGGACCTGACGCAGTGGTGCGACGGGCCGAACGTGACCACCGGCGCTACCAGTTGCCCCTCGAACGCGAACTTCGTCCCGTACCAGAGCGGTGGCGTGCTCGCCGGCGTGTGGTACGACAACGCGGCGGCGTCACCGAGCGCTGCGTCCGGCCACCAGCTCGGCCAGGAAGCCGTCGACGCGGCCGCGCACTTCGGCAACACCACGGCGGCGTCCAACCGGGACGCCTACTACGTGATCCTGTCGCCGCACGGCACTAACCCGGACAACTACCAGAACCAGTACTGTGCGTGGCACGACTACAACGGTGACTCGACGCTGACCGGCGGCGCGGTGACCTCCCCGTACGGCGACGTCGCGTTCAGCAACCAGCCGTACAACATCGACTCGGGCGCCGGCTGCGGCGTGGGCTTCGTCAACTCGCCCGGCACGCTGGACGGCTGGACGATGACCCTCGGGCACGAGTGGCACGAGATGATGTCGGACCAGAACCCGGCCGGTGGCTGGACCAACCACGTGTCCGGCAGCTCGTACAACGGCCAGGAGAACTCCGACGAGTGCGCCTGGCTGTCCCCGGGTACCGCGGGCGGCGCGGCCAACATCACCTTCGGTAGCTTCGGCACCTGGGCCGAGCAGGCCAGCTGGTCCAACGACACCAACTCCTGCGCCATCTCCCACCCGATCGTGGGCGGCGGCTCGACGGGCAACACGGTGACCGTCACCAACCCCGGCAACCAGACCACCGCGCAGGGCTCCTCGGTCAGCCTGCAGGTCCAGGCCAGTGACTCGGCCTCCGGCCAGAGCTTCACCTACTCGGCCACCGGCCTGCCGACCGGTCTGTCCATCGACTCCGCGACCGGCCTGATCACCGGCACCGCCACCGCCGCCGGCAGCTACAACGTGACCGCCACCGCCAAGGACACCACCGGCGCCACCGGCTCCACCAGCTTCGGCTGGACGGTCAGCGGCACCGGCGGCTCCTGCACCCCGGCACAGCTGCTCGGCAACCCCGGCTTCGAGACCGGGTCCGCCGCGCCGTGGACCGCGACCAGCGGTGTCATCGACAACTCGGCGTCCGAGCCGGCCCACAGCGGCTCCTGGAAGGCGTGGCTGGACGGCTACGGCACCGCGCACACCGACAGCCTCTCGCAGGCCGTCACCATCCCGGTGGGCTGCAAGGCCACCCTGAGCTACTGGCTGCACATCGACACGGCCGAGACCACCACCACGGCCCAGTACGACAAGCTCACCGTGACCGTCAACGGCACCACGGTGGCCACGTACTCCAACCTCGACAAGAACACCGGCTACGCCCAGAAGACGGTCGACCTGTCGGCCTACGCCGGGAAGAGCGTCACCCTCAAGTTCACCGGGGTGGAGGACTCCTCGCTCCAGACCAGCTTCGTGATCGACGACACCGCGATCCCCCGTCGTACGCAGCGCCCGCCCCGGCGCACGACCCCGATCAGTCACCCGGCCGCGCTCCTCGGTC
>NZ_JBSFJV010000144.1:0-13516 GCF_053598235.1 Kitasatospora sp. NPDC001159 | reverse complement strand
GCGGCAGGCGACATCGCCTGCCGCCCCCTCATACCGTGCCGCCTGGGGCCGGCTGCCCGTGCACCGGGCCTTCGACCGTCGTTCAGTTGTCGAGTGTTTCTTGAAGCCCGTGAAGGGCCTCCCAGAGGGCGAGCTCGGCATTGGCCTCGGCCAGCGCCTCGCGCAGTTCGGTGATCTCTACGGTGAGCTGGCGTTCAATCAGTTCGTCAACCGGCGGCGTGATCTCGCCGCCCGTACGCAGCCCGTGCAACCCCGCGCAGACGAAGCTGTGGCACCAGTCGATGACCTGTTCTTCTTGGGCCCGGAGTCGGCCTGCCGTCCGCTCAACCGTTTCGTGTCCCGCAAGGATGCGAAGCACAGCTTTTGCCTTGTCGGCCGACAGATTGCGCGAGTTGGTCTCAGTCATCGTCGTTAGACGAATCCCAGCACCGGGACCGGAGGTGAGTCGAGGTTGCGGGCAGGGCTCAGAGGATCGATGGAGGCGTTGAGGAATCCCTCGGCCACCACTTCCTCGCTGGATCGACCGTCGTTGCGCAAAGCGTGGTGGACCAGGCACTCCGCGAGGACGCCGGTACGGTGCTCCCCGAAGCTCAGGCCGCGTCGGCCCGGGCGTGGGTCATTCGGTTCCCATGCGACACCGACACCCGGGGCCACCGGGTGCAGAAGGGGCGATGTGGTCGGCCCCAGGCCGGTAATGCCCTGGACGGCTTGGGCGACGCCCAGCGCGGCGTGCCACGCCTGCGGCCCGAGATACACCACGAGCGCATCCTGCCGCGGATAGAGGTCCCGATTTGAAGAGACCTTGGCTCGATAGGGCAACTGACGATCCTCCAGATGCCCGAGCACGGCACCCCAGAGAGCGGGCGCTGTGTCCGGGTCAGTGAGGTGGATGTAGACCCGTAGGAGCAGTTGGTCCGAACGGCCGGTGCCGTAGCTGCCGTCAGTGAGGAAGAAGCCCGGCGACAGCGCCGGGCGTGCTGCCGGCAACGTGAGGGTCGCGAGCGTGGGACGGTCCTGGGGTAGCGGCGTGTCCTGATCGGCTTCCCTCAGCAGCACGCGCAGGCCGTTGAGCTCCGCCACGAAGCTCCCGTCGTCGGCACTCCGGTGAACGACTGCCTTGGTGCGCGTGGAGCGGTGTGGCATCGCATCTGCGAGTTGCCGGTCGAGGTCGCGGTCCCGTAGCGTCCGCGGACGTGAGGACATGACCGCCTCACGTCCGGTGTGGACGACCTGATAGAGCGTGGCGCTCAGCTTCTGCGTGAGTACCCCGACGTTCGGCGCCTCGATCGTGCTCTCGCCGACGGTCGCCTTCATGCCATCCGGCGCCACTGTCACGACTTCGAGCGCCTGCGCCAGAGCGGGGGCTATGACTGGGGAAATCACGGGCAGTTGGCTCCGTCCAGGCCGAGGACGCCGGTGAACCCGGCAGGGGAAAGAAGGATGCTTCGGCCGATGCCCGCACCGGCGCGGTCAGCGGCTGACAGCCGTGCAGCGCCTGTTGCGGCCGCCAGCATGCGGTCAAGCATGTGCCAGCCGGCGTAGCCGACCGCGCGAGTCGCGAACTGGTCTTCCAGCGAGTCGGATTCGGCTCGGTATGCGGACCAGAACTCGGCCATCTTCGGGCGAAGTCGTTCGAGTTCGGCCACACCGTGGGCGACGATCTCCTCGTGCGCGGCCTTGCGACCGAAGTCCTCGGAGTCGAGCGCGACGGACTTCGGGATGCCTTGAACGGCTCGATAGAGCCACTCCCCGATGAATCCGCCAACGTCCCGTGCCGGGTCTCCCAGCCGGAACTCCTCCCAGTCCGTGAGGTACATCTCCTCGTTCAGCAGGAGGAACTGGTCGAGCCGCAGATCCCCGTGAATCGGGCTGCGGGGGGCCGCGCGTTCCATGTTCCGCAGCTGTCCCAGTGCGTTCAGAAGCGGCTCGTCCGACTGAAGGAGACGCCAGAACTCCAGTTCCGCGAAGCTGCTGTTGGCAAAGACGCTGTACGGCAGTGCGCGCAGGCTGTCCATCGGCGGAAGCGGGTGGGCAGTGTCGTCGAGCTCGATGTCGCCAGTAGGCAATCGGTGCAGCGCCGCAACGGCCCGGCCGGCGCGGCGGCACAGCTCGGCGGTGAAGAGATCATCTGCCGCCAGCTCTGCACCGGACTGCGCGTCCGCCAGCCAGGTGAAGGCGATCAGATGGTTCTCGGAGTCCGTTCCGAGAATTTCCGGCGCCCTGAGTTCGGCGCTTGTGCACCGCCTGGTGAGCTGATCGAATTGCGTGAGGCGGGAAAACCGGGCCGCCACGTCATCCGGTTTGCCTCCCAGTCGCTTGACGAAAACTGTCGCCTGCCCTGTAGTTATTCCAGCCCAGTTCTCGTTCCTGCCCGAATAGGCCGTGACGGTCTCCGGGTCGAAATTACCCAGGCCGATCGATGAGATCAGTCGGTTGACCTCTGGCGCGTTCTCAAGGGCAGCTGGCGTCAATCGCAGGCGGGTCGGCTCGGTCTCCTCGCCGCCCTGTTCCTTGATGGTCATGCGCCGAGATCGTAGCCGTCGGACGCTCTGCAGCCATCGGAAAAGTATCGGGATACTTTGGGCCGGAGCAGCGCCTGCCGCTGCTCTCCGCCAGGCGCGTCAGGCCGCGGGGCCGAATCGATCCCGCATCGGGGACGCAGCCCCAAAGAAACCCGAGGGCCGTTCTTTCTTTCTCGTGTCGGCCGAGCTCTAGGGTGGGCGCATGTCGAATTCGCCGCCGCACATCCTCGTTCTGACCAATGGCTTGCGCGTGGCAGTCCAGCCTGTCCCCGGAAGGTCTGCCGTCGGAGTGGCCGTGCACTATGGCGTCGGATTCCGTTCGGAGCCGGTCGGCCGCTCGGGGTTCGCTCATCTCTTTGAACACATGATGTTCCAGGGTAGCGAACAGATTGAGCGCGGGGGGCATTACACAATCTGCCAAGAGTCCGGGGGAACCGCCAACGGCTCTACCCATCAGGATTACACCGACTACTACCAGGTCGCCCCGTCGGCGGCTCTGGAGCGCATGCTCTTCCTGGAAGCCGACCGCATGCGCTCACTTCGTATCACCCGTGAAAGCTTGCGGACCCAGGTCGCGGTGGTCCAGGAGGAAATCCGCCTCAACGTCCTCAACAAGCCCTACGGCGGGTTCCCCTGGACCGTCCTGCCGAGTGTGTTGTACAGCTCCTTCGCCAACGGGCACAACGGGTATGGCGATCTGGCCGACATCGCCCACGCTACCGTGACCGAGTGTGAGGAGTTCTTCGCAGCTCACTACGTTCCCGCCAACGCGGTTCTCACGGTCTGCGGAGACGTCGACCCTCAAAGGGTGTTCGAAGCTGCCGAGCGCTACTTCGCCGGCATTCCCGCCGGGGTGCGGGCTCCGGGCCCGGACCTGCGCGAACCGTACCCGGTCGGTCGGCCGAAGGCCGTCCACAGGGACATCCACGCACCGTTGCCTGCCACCGCTTTCGGCTACCGCATGCCCGATCCGGCTGGGTACTTGACGCAGTACGTCGCCCACATGGCACTGTGTCAGATCCTGACCGGTAGCCGGACCGCTCGTCTCAAGAAGAGGTTGATCCACCAGGCCGCCCCGCTCGCCACCGACGTCAGCTCCGGCTGCGGTTTGTTCGGCCCGCTCCAGGCCCGCGATCCCGACACTTTCCTGGTGGTGGCCACCCATCCCGCAGAACCGGGTACGGACCGGATCACGGAGGAGCTCGACGGTGAGCTCGCCGCCCTAGCCGCTCACGGCCCCACGACGAGCGAGCTGGCCCGGGCGGTGGCGGTGAGCGTTTCGGCGACCCATCGCAACCGCGACTCCCTGCTCGCTCTCACCCGTCAGACGGGTGCCTGTGCCCTGCTGTTCGACCGGCCCGAGTTGCCGGGGGAACTGCCGGGTCTGCTGGCTTCACTCACGGTGGACGACATCGCTGCTGCAGCAGCCTCGCTGACTCCCGACGCGCGGGCGATCGTCGCCCTGACCCCCTCCGGAAGGTACGCATGACTGCCATCGGGCTGCCTCCACTCGGCCCGGCGCCGAGGCCGGCCCTGCCCCCACTGACCGATGTCACGCTGGCGTCGGGCCTGCGCGTCCTCACGGCACGCTGTCCATCCGTGCCGATGGTGGAGCTGCGCGTCGCGGTACCGCTACCGGTCGGCTCAGCGTACGAAGCCGCCATTGCCGAGGTCCTGGTGGCCAGCCTGATGCACGGGTATCCAGGCCTCGACCACAGCGGCATCGCGGACCGGCTGGAGCGTTCGGGCAGCACTCTGGATGTGGGGCGCACCCGCTGGCTCATGCTGGCCGCGTCCTGCCCCGCGGGGGCGCTCGGTGATCTGGCAGATCTGATCGGCTCCCTGCTGGCCGGCGCCGGTCACTCCGAGGACGCCGTCCAGTATGAACGTCGGCGCGTGCAGCAGAAGGTGGCGCTGGCCGGGGCGCAACCTCAGACGGTGGCCGCGGCGGCTTTGGTGCAGCACGCTTTCGGCGACGTTCCCGCCCTGGCCCCGCTCCCTTCGGCCTCCGATATCGGTCGGGTGACTGCCTGGGACGTTCGTGACCTGCACAGCCGCGTGATCCGCCCTGCGGGGGCCTACTTCGTCATCGTCGGGGACGTCGACCCGGACGCGGCAGCCGTGATGGTGGCCCGGGCGACGGCCGGCTGGGAATCCGGCCCGGCTGTCGCCCCGCCGGCCCCGCCCCGGCTGCTGCCCGGCGGGTCGCTGCGGCTGGTGGACCGGCCTGCCGCGGTGCAGTCCCAGATCCGGCTCCTGGCGCCTGGCATTCACCGCGACGAACCCCGTTTCCCCGCGCTGTCCATGGCCAACGTGGTCTTCGGCGGGTACTTCTCGTCCCGCCTGGTGATGTCCCTGCGCGAAGAGCTCGGCCTCGCCTACCGCGTGGACTCCTCGTTCCGCGACTACCTGGACCAGGTGGTGATCGCCGTGGAGGCCGACACCGCCACTGAGGCGACCGCTGCGGCCCTGGCACAGATCCGGGAGCAGATGCGGCAACTGGTGCAGCGCCCTGTGACCGGACGGGAACTCGACGCGGCTCGGCACTACATGGCGGGGATGTCGGTGCTGGCTACAGCCTCGCAGAGCGGACTGGCCGGAAGCCTGCTGTCATCACTGATCCTCAGCCAGGACCCGATGCGAATGGTCACCTTTCCGGCCCTGTTGGAGGGCCTGAGCGCGGACGAACTCCAGCAGGCGACAGCCGAGTTCTATCGCCCCGAGGCGTTCTGCGGGGTCGTGGTCGGTGACCGGTCCGCACTCACCGACGACCTGAAGGGAATCGTTGATGATGTCGTCGTCGCCTGAACAGTTCACGACCACCACACCCGAGCCGGCCGTTGTGCTCAACGGCCTGCGCATGCGCTATGGGCAGCGCGACGTCCTGCACGGCCTCGACCTCACCATTGAGCGCGGCGAGGTCTTCGCCCTGCTGGGACCGAACGGAGCCGGGAAGACCACGACGATCGAGATCCTCGAAGGGCTGCGCTCGCGGTCGGCCGGCCGGGTATCGGTGCTCGGCATCGATCCCGCCGGCGCGGACGACGCCTGGCGGTCCCGGATCGGCATCGTGGTGCAGTCCTGGCGAGACCACCCGAAGTGGCGGGTCGGAGAACTGGTCGGGCACCTCGCGCGCTACTACCCGGACCCGATCGATCCGCAGGAGCTTCTGGATCTGGTGGGCCTGGCTGACCAGGCCCACCAGGAAGTACAGAGGCTCTCCGGTGGCCAGCGCCGGCGACTGGACGTGGCACTGGGCATCCTCGGCCGTCCCGAGTTGCTCTTCCTGGATGAACCGACCACCGGCTTCGACCCCGAAGCACGGGTCGCCTTCCACGAGTTGGCGCAACGGCTGAACCGGGATCGCGGCATGACGATCCTGCTGACCACGCATGACCTGGCCGAGGCGGAAAAGCTCGCCACGCGTACCGGGATCCTGGTCGGCGGCCGATTGGCGGCCTGCGGCACGACAGAGGAACTGGCCAAGGCGGTGAGCACTACGACCGAGGTCCGCTGGACCGGGCCTGACGGTACCGCGCACCGAGTCCACGTCCAGGACCCCTCGGAGTTCGTCTACGACCTCCACCGGGCGGCCGACGGCCCCATTCCCGACCTGGAGATCCGCCGCCCATCGCTGGAAGAGACCTACCTGCGCCTGATCCACTTGGAGGACCCGCTGTGAGCATCCGCCCGGCAGTGGCCAACGGCCTGCACCGCGGGCTGATCGAGCTGCACCAGACCGTGCGCAGCGCCCGCGAGTACCTGCCGCACGTCATGAACGTCGCACTGTTCGCTGCGGTTGCCGCCTGGCGTGGCGGGACCGTCAAGGGAACCGAAACGCCTGCCTCGACCATGGTTCTCGTCGGCGAGGTCGCCACCGTGATCGTCTCCAGTGCGTGGACGACGCTGCCGCAGATCATGGCGGCCGAGCGGCAGGACGGCACCTTTCTCAGACTGCGGAGCGTGCCGTTCGCGACGACTTCGTACGTGGTCAGCAAGACCCTGTACACCGCTGTCATCGCGATCGCCAGCGCGCTGGTGCTCCTGCTGGTGGGTGCGGGCGTCAACGGCACGGGCCTGCCGCACTCCGCTGACGGCTGGTTCACCCTTACGTGGGTGCTGCTCCTGGGGCTCGTCGCAGTGGTGCCGATCGGCACCGCCATCGGTGCTTCGCTGCCCAATGCCCGTTCCGCGGTGGCGCTGCTCATGCTGCCGGTCTACGCGCTGATGGCGGTGTCCGGTGTCTTCTTCCCGGTCACCGGTATGCCGCGATGGCTTCAGTTGACCGCGGAGGCCTTTCCGCTGAAGTGGCTCGCCCAGGGGCTCCGTTCGGCGACGATGCCGGACACCGCGTTGGCCGCTGAAACCGGCCACAGCTGGCAGCACTGGCAGACCGCCACGGTGCTCACCGCCTGGGCGATCGCAGGTTTCGTCATCGCTCCGGCAGTGCTTCGCCGTACCAGCCGCCGGGTGACTGGCACCCGCATTACGACCACCCGTCAGCCGTCCGAATCATCTGTGCAGGAGATCTCCCGGTGACCCTTGTCAGCCCGCTCGTTCGGTCTGCGGAGACGAGCCTCATCTATCCGCTTCAGCCGGCCAACATCGGCGAAATCGTGCCAGTTGCGCGGCTGCTGCAAGCGCGCGGCCGTGGCCGGCTGTGGCTCGGTCAGAGCATGGGCATCGATACCCACCAGCTGTTCGCCGGCCTGACCGGTATGGGGCTGCGGATCCCGTTCGGGACCAGCGTGGTCCTCTCCCCGCTGCGTCATCCCTTGGACGCGGCGCTCCAGGCCCGCTCCGTAGCGGCGTTGTCAGGCGCGCCCTACGTCGCCGGAATCGGCCCGGGTGGCGCTGAATTCCAGCGCTTGCTCAGGCGCGAGGCATACCCGAAGCCGGTGAGCGCTGTCGCCGAATACCTCGGGGTCATGCGCGGCCTGCTGGCCGGCGAGCGGGTCGATCAGGACGGCGACCATTTCAGCACGCACACGGCCCTCACCCCGTTGCCCAGCCCACCGGTCGAGCTTGGGCTCGGAGTGTTGCGACCGCCGATGGCCCGGGCGGCCGGCCGGGTGGCTGACGTGGCGATCACTTGGCTCACCCCCGCCCCCTACCTGAGGGATGTCCTGGTGCCCAGCCTCGCTGCGGCGGCCGAGTCGGCCGACCGCCCGACCCCGCGGGTCGCCACCGTGGTGCATGTCGCGGTGGCCCGGCCCGGCCGTGACATCGGGCGCACCGCCTACCAGGCCGCATCCGCGCACCTGCGCCTGCCGCACTACACGGACATGCTGCGGCAGGCGGGAGTCGCCGCCGATCCCGGCCGTCCGGAGGACGGCGCAAAGGCTCTGATCGATGGCGGGGTCTTCGTCGCCGGCACGCCGGAGGAGATCGCCGACGGCCTGGACCGGTACCGACGCGCAGGTGTCGACGAGGTGATCCTCAACGTCTGTGGTGTGACCCGTTCCGAGGGGCTGGGCGCGGGACTGCGCGACCTGACCGAGATCCTGGAGGCCGTTGATGACCGCCGCCCGTAACGGGGCAGACCCCGCCGCTGGGACGGGCGACCGCCCACCGTTCTTCGGAGCGCGCAGGCTCGTATACATGGGGACCGGCGCGCTGGGCGTGATGTTCATGCCCATGTGGGCGCACTGGTTCAAGGCGTCCTACCCGGAGCTGGAGCTGAAGACCGTGCTCTCCCGCTCGGCACAGCAGTTCGTAGGCCCTGCGGCGGTGCAGGCTCTGGGCCGGGAACCACTGCTGTTCGACGCCTGGCCGAGTGACGGCGTTGCCGACGCCATGCATGTGGAGATCGCCGAGTGGGCTGACGCCGTACTGGTGCACCCAGCTACCTTTCACTTCACCTCGCGTCTCGCCTTGGGTCTGGCCGACACCCCGCTGCTGCTTGCCCTGCAGTGCACCCGGGCGCCGATCGCCGTCGCCCCGGCACTGCCACCCGGAGGCATCAGTTCACCTGTCCACCAGCGCAACATGGAGGCACTCGCCGCCCGGCCGAACGTGGTGGTGGTTCCGCCCGTGCCGGGCATGTCCGCCACCACCGGCCGAAACGACGCTTCGCCGGCGGCCCCGGTACCCCATGCCGTTGCAGCCCTGGAGCGGCTTCGCGCGTCGCTGCGTCCGGGTGATCAGGGATGACCGAACGTATCGTTCGGCAGTTCGAGACCGGCTATCAGCGGACGATCGTCACCACTGACGCTGCAGGAAACCACCGCTGGCGGCGTTGGCCCGGTCAAGACCGCACCTCGCCGGTGACCCGGCCGGCGCCCTCGGTCAGGCGGTCACTGGCCGGGCTTGACATCGGCGGCGTTCGTACGGCCCTCCCGATCGAAGGACCGGCCAGTGGCGTCTACTACCAGGTGCCGGGCACCCAGACGGCCGCCGGCCTCGCGCTGACCACACCGGAGGGAGACGACCTGGACCGCCTGGCCACCGTGCTGACCTCCACTGCCAGGCTCATCCGGCGCATCCAGTCGGCCGCTCCAGCCGACGCCGTGGCGACGCCACCCGCCGGACCGGCCCGCGCACTGGCCTGGATCCGCACCGGTCGTGGTCCTCGAGCAGCAGTGGAGCTGCATCGATTGCTGCAGCGCTCCATGGGCGACCGACGCCGGAGAGAAGTCATGGGTTGGTGCGAAGACCTCACCACGCCGGCACCGGAAGACCGACTGCTGCACGGCGCGGCTGGCATGGGGCAGGTGGTCCTGGCTACCGGGTCGACCGCTGCAGCTCTCATGATCGGCGAGGATCTCGCCCGCGGTTCCGCGGACTTCGATGCAGGTTGGCTGCTGGGAGAGATCCTGGAGCTCAAAACGATCGCCGAAGCCCAAGGCCGGCACCCGGCGTTCCCCAGGGTGGCACGAGCGGCGTTCCTGGAGGGCCTCGGCAGCCTGGACGACCCGGATCTAGCCGGCCGAGCCGCCATCGTGCGGATGCTTGTCCACGCCCACGACTTCGCCGCCTATGTCGGCTGGCACCGTGAACTGCTGGTCCACGTCGATGCGTTGCCTTCCCTGATCGACGCCGGTGGAAGCGATGTCCTGACCGCCTCCTGGTGAAACGCCCGCCTGACCAAACCTCAGAGAAATGAGCCTGACATGTTTCGACAGCGCGGTGGGACCCGCCTGATCGTGCTCCGCGACAGCATCGCGGCCGCAGCCGCCATCCGGACTGCTCTGGACTCCGCTGACCCTGTCGACATCCCCGGCCTGCGTCGTGCGCTGGAACTGATGGTGTTGGCCCAGAGAACGGATTCCGAGCTGCTCAAGGATTGGACGCGCCAAATGCTGCGCGAGGCGAAAGTCGACCCGCAGGACGGCCTGGCAGCGGTCCGGGCGCTGCGGAAGGCCGAACCGGGGCTCGACCTCAAGACTGCCGTGGACCTGGTGAAGGACGTCGCGAGCCGATGACTGACTTCGAACAGCAGAGCCGCCTGAGGATCCGGGTGGAACTGCTGCGTGGTAACCGACTGCAGCTCGTCGCAGCCATGACGCTGGCGCTGGGCTCAGCGGCCGCCTCGCTTTCCGTGCCGATCCTTGTGCAGCGGGCGATTGCCGATTTCGGCGCCCACAGGTCGTGGGTCTGGCCGATCACGTGGATGGTCGGTCTGGCCATGGTGGGGGCGCTGGCCTCGGCAGCAGCCGGCTACCTGCTGGGCCGGATGGGCGAGGCACTCATCCTTCGGTTGCGGGACCAGGCGACCCGGCACACACTCAGGTTGCCTCTCTCGACAGTCCGGGCCGAGGGCCACGGGAACCTGGTAGCGCGCATCACCTCCGATGCGGTCGTGCTGCGATCGATAGTCGATGTGGGCGTGGTGCAGCTGCCGCTCGCCACCCTGACCGCCATCGCCACCCTGGCGGTGATGGCCTGGTTGGACTGGGTCCTGACCCTGGTGACCATCGCCTCGTTCGCCGCCGCCGGTGCCGCCATTGCAGCCGTCGTGCTGCGCGTACGGCGCAACGCCATCGAGCAGCAATCGGCCTTGGGAGAACTCGCGCAGTACCTGACCGTCCTGTTGTCCTCACTGATGACGATCAAGGCGTACCGGGCCGAGGAGACCGCCGCTGAGCGTCATCTGGACCGTGCCAAAGACCTGATGGCCACGTCGCTGACCGGGGTCAGGCTGCAGTCGCTGATCTCACCGGTCTTGGGCCTGGGGCAGCAGATCGCCCTGGTGAGCGTGATCATCGGCGGCGGCGCACGGATTGCCGATGGCGCGCTGTCCGTTCCGGCCTTTGCCGCCTTTCTCCTCTTCCTCCTGCAGTTGGTCAGCCCAGTGACCATGCTGGCGACAGGAATCAGCCGGCTGCAGGCCGGACTTGCCGCCAAGAGCCGTTTCGAGACGTTGCTGGCGATGGAGACGGAGACCGACGGACCGGTTCCGGTCTCAACGGCGCCGGCTCCCGTCACTGCGGCGCCGAGCGTGGAGTTCGTCGGCGTGTCATTCGCCCACGACGGTGTCCCCGTGCTCGAAAACCTGTCGTTCACTGCCGCCCGCCGAGGGCTCACCGCACTCGTGGGACCGTCAGGCGCGGGTAAGTCCACGACGCTGTCGCTCATCGAGCGCTTCCTGCAACCGGATACTGGGACCGTCAGGGTACTCGGTCATGACTCGAGCACCTGGCCCGTCTCCGCACTGCGCAGTCACGTCGCCTTTGTCGACCAAGCATTCACGCTGCTGGAGGGGACTGTTCGGGAAAACCTACTGATCGGCCACTCCGGTCTGGTGCCGGACGACCGGATTTTCGCAGCTCTGGACTCCGTCGGATTGGAGGAGGACATCCGACGGCTCCCGTCCGGGTTGGACACGGTGATCGGCCGCGTGAACGACCTGTCAGGCGGACAGAGGCAACGGCTCGCCCTCGCTCGCGCGCTGCTCTCGGATGCCGAACTCATCGTCCTGGATGAGCCGACGTCCCAGCTGGACAGCATCAACGAGAAGAGACTGCGAGACATGGTTGAAGATCTCGCCCGCAGCCGCGCGGTAATCGTGGTGGCTCACCGCTTGTCGACCATTCAGAACTCCGGCCAGGTCGTACTGATCGACAGGGGTAGAAACGTTGACTCCGGGACACACGATGAACTCATGGAACGTTGCCCGCCCTACCGCAATCTCGTGGAGAGCCAGCAGGTCCGGGAGGGCCATCCAGCGTAGCGGTAAGTTGCCGATTTGAGCAGTATTTGAGGTTGTTCGCTTTCACAAAGCGAACAGCAAGGATTTGTGTGAATATATCGTGAAACAATCTTGGTCGTGGCGGCATGGTGCGGTGCCTCCCTCCTCCAAGCGTGGCGCTGAGTATCGAGGCGGGGTCTGGTTTGGTCCTAAATGACCAAAGATGTCTCGCAACCGAGGGTAGCTGCAGGCCTGATTTCATCAAACGGTTGCAATTGGCCCCTAGAGATACCCCGGTGTTATTCTGTATGTGCGCGCAGGGATTTTGATGATGTAATCCCAAATCTGGCGATATGCCTTTCCGTGCAATCCGAATAAGGTGCAATCCTGTAGCTCATCCGGGGGGATGAAATGCGATATACCTTACTTTATTCATGCTTCGGCATTGCTTCGGTGGCGGGGGAGTCGCGTTCGGTAGGGTGCTCCATTTTGCATTCCTTGACAATCCCGGCACTTGGGGAGTTGGGAATTAGAATCGACTGGGCTGATAGGCCGGGGAGTATCCCCGCGTGTCGCTCGGCGATTTCTAGGCACTCGAAGGAGCATCAATGGCGCGACCTCCGGTGATGCCCCCGGATGAGAAACTGGACATCGTCCTGCGAATCATCTCCGGCGAGGTCTCCATCTCGCAAGCAGCCCGCCAGGCCAATGTCTCCGAGCAGTCTGTGGGGAACTGGAAGCGTCAGTTTATCTCGGCCGGCCGGCAGGGCCTCGATGGCGCGGAGCGAAGAAACGCTGAGCGGGAGCGCCAGCTCCTCGCTGAAATTGCGGAACTGAAGGCTGCCCTTGGCGAGATCTATGTTCAGCTCAGGAGCAAGCGGCAGAGTGTGGACTATCGTTCGGTCCCTTCCCAAGCCTTGAGGCGATACGGATCAGCGCCGGGCTCAGCGTCTCAAGGTTCTGCCGGATCCTCCAGGTACCCCGGCGGAAATACTCGTGGTGGCAGATGAGGCCCTGCAGTCGCACAGAGTCCGGCCGTGCGCTCGCGGATGAGCAGTCATCCTGAGCCACGGGCGTGGTGCCTGGCCCGAACAGGCCAGGCACCACGCCCATGCATGTTTGACGTTACGGCCGGGGACAGCGACGCTCAAGGAAGCGGCGGAGCCGCCAGCCGGTCCACCGCTCCCCTGTGATGCGATTAGGGTGCGTTTCAAAAGCGCTGGTCACAGCCATTCGTTGATGGCGGCAATGACGACCGTGGCCTCGTAGCGGACGGCGAGCTTGTCGTAGCGAGTCGCGACGGCCCGGTGCCTCTTGAGGCGGTTGATCCCACACTCGACAGCGTGGCGTTCGCGGTAGTCGGCCTTGTCGAACTTGGGCGGCCGACCACCGCGGCTGCCACGCTTGTTGCGGTTGCGGATCTGGTCGGTCTTCTCCGGGATGGTGCAGCGAATGCCGCGTCTGCGCAGGTAGGCGCGGTTCGCCCGGGAGCCGTACGCCTTGTCCGCGCGGACCTTGCGGGGCTTGCTGCGCGGCCGCCCCGGACCGAGGCGCGGGACACTGATGTGGTCGAGCACGGTCTGGAACTGCGGACTGTCATGGCGATGGCCGGCGGTGACGACCAGGGACAGCGGCTTCTGCCCCTGCTCGACCGCGAGGTGGACCTTCGTGGTCAGGCCACCCCGGGAGCGCCCGAGTCCGTGGTCGACCGGTTCGGTGTCGACGCCGCCGGGCGGTTCTTGCTGCAGATCCCCTTTTTGCGGGCACCGTGAGACTCCCCCGGGATGCGGGAGAAGCTGACAGCGGTTCAGATGGGGAGCATGGAAGGAAGCCCCACGATGGCCGCACCGATGAAGTACCCACT
>NZ_JBSFJV010000143.1:0-14064 GCF_053598235.1 Kitasatospora sp. NPDC001159 | reverse complement strand
GCCTCCTCCGGGCCGGGGTCCGTCGCGCCGGTCAGGACGTAGACCAGGCGCGGCTTCACCGCCACCGATTCGCCAGAGCGGGTAACCCGGCGGCAAGCCGCCGGGCAGCGAACGCCTTCGCTTCGCTTCGGCGGAATTCCCGCGCAAGCGCGGGAATTGAATTCCGCAGGCGGAATTCTGATCAATTCGCGCAAGCGCTTATTGATCTGATCCCCACTCCGCTTCGCTTCGGGGGGATTCGGCTGACTGGGAGGGGCCCGGTGCATCATGCGCGGCACTGTGTAGGCTCAGGAATCCCAGGCAGTACCCGACATACGATCCCTTGTCACCTCACGGCCGGTCAAGGCCGACACCTCCTGTCGATCCCGGTGGGCTCCGCTTCGCTCCGCCCACTCTGAACGTCCATCACCACCTACTCTCAAGGCTGGCGACATGAGAGGAGCATACCCTCCGCAATGCGGGTTCATGCCCAAATTACGCCGTGCATCACCCCGGAGTGGGAACTTCGACAGGCCTGGTGCATCATAATGATGATCTGTGTAGAGTCAGTATTACAGACGCACCCCCTGTCTTCGACCTGGTTCCCGGTGGTGCGGTCCAAGGAAATACCCTCCGGCATTCCATGGAAGGATCGGGGACATGCCCATCGAGTTGCGTGACCACCAGATCGAGGCGGTCGACGCGATCATTCGCGCGCTGGACATCCCGCCGGGCGGGGTGATTCCGGCGAACGGGCTGCGGGCGCAGATTCACGCGGCCTGCGGGACCGGGAAGACGTACATCTCGGCGGCGGCGGCCCGGCGGCTCGTCCCGCGCGGCCGGGTGCTGGTGCTGGTGCCGACGTTGGCCCTGCTGGGGCAGACGATCAAGTCGTGGCGGGAGGTCGGGCACACGGGGCCGGCGGTCGCGGTGTGCTCGATGGAGGACGACGTCGAGCTGTGGTCGATGGACGTGCGGTGCACCACCAACCCGATCCGGCTGGCGATGTGGCACGGCTCGGGGCCGGTGACCATCTTCGCCACCTACTCCATTCCGACACGCCGCTCCACAGCCTCCGAACCAGTGCAATCAGGCGGCCCGAGGTTTCAGCTGACGCGCCACACTGAAACCCGGAAGAACACCAGCCGCCGGACGGCCACCCGCAGGCCATCCCAGGCGACACGAAACCTTCAGCGGAAAACGACACAGGCCTTCAGCGCCAGCGACACACGTCTTCAGCGGCGTGACCGCACCACCCCAGCGAGCTGACCGCTGAAGGGAATCTACGTACCAGCACTGAAAACAAGCCGTCGCCTAACAGGACCCGCACCAGATGTACCCGCTGGGGCACTGGGTCAGCGAGCAGCGCAAGGCCTACGCCGCCGGTCAGATGGAGGGCAAGCGGGTCGAGCGGCTCGAATCACTCGGCATGCTGTGGGACCCGCTGGACGCCGCGTGGGAGGAGAACCTCGCCGCCGCCCGGGAGTACTACAAGGACCACGGCACCCTCGCCGCCCCCCGTACGGCAACCGCGCTCGACAAGCCGGTCGGGCAGTGGCTGTCCAACCAGCGCCGCCCCGGCGTCCTCGCCGACCGTCCCGACCGGATCGAGGCGCTCGCCGGGATCGACCCGGACTGGAACCCAGGGTGGCCCCTGGACTGGCAACGCCACTACGCCGCCGTCCGCGAATGCCTCCAAGGCGGGGCGCAGCCGACGGATCTGCTGCCCGGGGTCACCGTGCACGGGCTCGACGTCGGCAGGTGGCTGGAACGCCAGCGCCAGCACATCGTCTGGCAGAGCCTCGGCGAGGCGCAGCGCGAGCGCCTCGCCGCCCTCGGCGTCGAGGCGCTGGCGGCGGCACCGGAGGCGCCGAGGAAGGCCGCCAAGGGGGCTTCTGGGGCCTTCGAGCGGGGCGTGGCGGCCCTGGCCCAGTACAAGGCGCGCACCGGGTCGGTGACGGTTCCCAGGAGTCATGTGGAGGAGCTGGAGGAGGCCGGCGAGGGCGGTGGCACCGTGCCGGTGAAGCTCGGGGTGTGGATCTCCAATACCAAGAGCCGGCGGGCGAAGCTCACCGAGCAGCAGCTCGACCGGCTTGCCGGACTCGGACTCGACTGGCACTGAGACCAGCCGGGCCCGGTGCCCCGACGAGAAACGCCCCCAGGCCGCCCTGGCCCGCCCGTACCCGGCCACGTTGGAGGGCGGGGCAGGTGGAGACGGCATGGGGCCTTCCAGGCCGCCCACGGGGCGACGTCCCACGGTCGGCACCGGCCTCCCACACTGACGGCCTCATCCCCGGCCAGCGCGTTCCCCGCAGCCAGCGTGCTGCCACCGGCTGAGACCAGGACCTCCGCAGTGACGTCGCCTCAGGCTGTCATCTCCGGCCCCCACGGCGTTCTGGCGCTCAGGCCCTTTGCTCGTGGCCGGAGAGCACTGCACTGATTGCGGCGGCACCGTCGAGGAGAGCCTTGGACCGAGCAGCGATGCTGGCCTCCCTGGCCGCCAGCGCCGCGGCGACATCCTCCAACCGGCGGGCGCCCCGTAGCTCCGGCATGAGGGCCCGAAGGGGCGCGATTCGGTACCCGGCCTTGCGTAGTTGGTGAACGATCCGCGCATCCCGCACCTGAGTCGGTGTGTACCGCCGCGTTCCTCGCACGGGGTCACGATCCGGGATGACGAGAGCCTCCGCATGCCAGTGCCGCAACGTCGAAGGGCGCACACCGAGGGCGACGGCGAGTTCGGACACGCTCATCGAGTCCGATACCCGCACGTCTTCGATCGGCTCGCTGGAAATCGCCTGGGCGGCCTCCTCGGCCTGCCTCAGTTCCGCCCGCTCCGCGTCCAGGCAGGCGTGCGCCGCGTCGAGAAGGGCAAGCGCTCGCGAGGCGGGGAGCTGGTGGAAGGCCCGAACGATCTTCTTGGCCTCGATCGGCCCCGCGCCTGCGGCCAGAGCTCGGTAGGCCAGCGCGGACTGCAGATGTACCTCCCCGTAGATCCGGTAGCCCTTGGCCGTGCGTGCCGTCGGCGGAAGCACACCGTCTCGCTCAAGATTGCGAACCTGCTGAACGGAGTACCCGGCGCGCCGCGCGACATCTGCAGTGCGCATATCCCCTGATTTGAGACCTAGCATCCTGAAGTCCCTCTATCTCAGCCTTAAAGTCTCCACATGCACTTGAATGCAACGCTAGAGCACATGACCATGGACGAGATCATCAGCTTCGTGGACGGCCTCGATGGCGTCCTGACCATGAGGCCGGCACCCGGCGACGGCACACCGGAGATCAGCGGGGGCGACACGTTCTTCTACTACGCTCCCGCCGGCGCCACCCCGAAGACGGCCCAACCGTTCGCGACGGTCGTGACCAAGGATTACCCCGGCGACGAGGCATCGCGTCTGGACCGGCCGGGCACCTTCCGCGTGAACATCGCCGCCGGGAAGGAAGCGTTCATCCAATGGACCGGCCACACGCCACGCGAACCAGCCTCTGCCGAGGTCGACCCCAGTGCCAGCGACACCGTGATCGCGCACCCCGTCTACGGCATCGCCGGCTGGCTGGCAGTGGTGAACCCGGGCGAGCGCACTGAAGCGGCAACCCGTGAGCTTCTGCGCGCGGCCCACCACCTCGCACGCTCACGCCACGAGCGACGCGCTCAATCAACAACGTGATGAAGCGGCCCAGAGCAACGGCGACGACCCCCCTGAAGTTCCACCCTGCGGTTGGACACTGTCTGTTTACGCCGTGAGTGGACGTTAAGTCCCTTTCCTCTCGGTTCGCGATCGCTCGCACGTGTGAACATCGGCCGTACTGGCGTGCCAGTCGGGGTGCGGGTGATGTTCTGCGATGCATGGACAGACGGGCGTTGCGGGTGCCGAAAAGTCATCCGGCCTGGTCATGCGGCATGTTGGTACTCGTGGAGGGTTCCGCCGAGTCGGCTCCGTCGACGGACGTCCAGGTTGCCGAGCTGTGCTGGCGGGTTGATCGGTTCGGGTAGTGGGCGCAGGGGTGCGGCTTGTCCCAGTGTTCGGTGTGGCCGGTGCTCGTTGTAGTGGGTCTCGAACTCGCGGAGCGCGTGGAGGAGGTGGCTCTGGTGCCAGATGAGGGTGCGGTCGAGGAGTTCCCTGCGGCAGGTCTGTATCCAGCGCTCGATGAGGGCGTTCATTCGGGGTATCCGGATACCGGTGGTCGCAATCTTGATTCCTGCGTCGGTCATCAGGGCGTCGAAGGCGGCGGTGAACTTGGAGTCGCGGTCGCGGATCAGGACCTGGCTGCGCTGCCCGCGTCCTCGAGGTCCATGAGGAGGTTGCGTCCGAGCCGCACGATCCACTGTGCGGTCGGATGCGCGGTGGCGCCCAGGACTCGGATGCGCCGTGTCGAGTGCTCGATGGCGGCGAAAACGTACAGGCGCACCCCGGTCAGCGTGCGGACCTCGAAGAGATCGCAGGCGAGCAGGACCTCGGCCTGGCTGCGCAGGAAGTCGGCCCAGGTCGTGCTCTGCCGCTCGGACGCGGGCGGGATGCCGTGCTCGCGGAGGATCTCCCAGACGGTGGAGGCGGCGACCTTGATACCGAGCGCTGCGAGTTCGCCGTGGATCCTTCGGTAGCCCCACGCGCTGTTCTCGCGGGCCAGGCGCGGGTACCAGGGCGCGGATCGAGCGGACGGTGGGCGGGCGCCCACGACGCTTCGGTGCGCAGGTCGCAGCATGGCGCCGTTTGAGAGGGCGATAAGAGCCGGTTTCTAGCGTTTGGTGCTGATCCGTTCCACCTGGTGACGGGCTGCCTACGGCGGAATTCGCGCGGACGGCTTCACTGGCGGACTTCGACCGCTGACTTTCCGCCTCTCTGGAGAAGGTTCTATCCCGTAAGTCCCCCTATGGGCCCTCGGGGCAGTCACGTAAACCAGGGCGAGTTGGCTCTTATCGCCCTCTGAGCATGTCGCGGTGCCACCGCAGGACCGTGTCCGGGCGAACAAGCGGCAGGAGGCGACGCAGCTTGTCCATCGGGAGATGGTGAAGCAGGCCAGCGAGCACGGCGCGGTCGGCATCGATGAAGACGGGCCTGGCGACCTGGCGTTGCAGTACCAGCAGTTGATGCCGGAGCGCGAGGATCTCGATGTCCTTCTCTCTGTTGCTCACGGCAGGAGCCGGAGCAGCGCGAAGGTGTTGGTCGCGGCGAGGTAGGCCAGACGGAGCAGCACGACAGATCATGATGCCGTCGGTGCCCCGTGCAGATGAAGAGCCTGGGCGGGTGTCAGGCGTGGCCAGAGACTGGCGATCAAGACCGCGACCTGCACGGATGATTTATCGGCACCCGCAGGGTCACCGCGCGCGTGTGCCCTCAGGCTCGGCGCCCGCCAGTCCACCGTGCGGTCGGACGGATCCTCGTCCGCTAGGACCCGCGATGTCCCAAACCCGTGCGCGGGCCAGCCCTGAGCCCACTGGTGCGCACTTGTCTCGATCCGTACCATCACGGTGGACACCTACAAGGGGGAATACGCCTTGGACATAGAGGAGTTGGCCGCAGCCGCAGTCGACGTACTCGTGAACTCAGCCACCTACGCGAGAACGCCGGGGGTGCCGAGCAAGGACCTGACCGCGCTCCTGCGCGAGCGACTCGGCCGCACCCAGCTCGGCACTGCCGCGCTCTTCCGGCTCGACAGCGAGGGAGGAGGAGGCGGAGCGGCGGACATCGTCCGCAGCATCCTGGCGGACGAGATCTCCAACGACCCCGCCTTCGGGCAACTTCTCCACGCAGCCCTGAGCACCGCTCGGCCCGCGATGCCGACCATGCCAGCCATGCCCGCGGGCCCGCCGTCCCAGCCCCCACCCCCACCCCCACCCCCACCCCCGCCGTATGCCCCGGCCACGCCACCCCGCCCCCGCCCGACCAGGGGCAGAACCGCCAGCGTCTGGCTGTTCGGCCTGCCCCAGTTCCTCGTCGCCGACATCGGCGCCAGCCTGGTCGCCAGCCAGGACGCCCCGAGCGCCGTCTACTACCTGATCCTCGCCACCTCCCTCGTCCTCCTTGTCACCGGGATCATCCTCGGCGCCACGGCCCTGCTCCGATCGACCAGCCGCATGCTGATCACAGGCATTGCAGTCGACATCCTGCTACTCCTCGACCTGTTCCGGATCACAGCAACGCACGCGAGCCACACGTAAGCCCCGAACTCGCCACCCGACCCGGCACTGCCGTCACTAAAGCCGTCCTGGACGCCCTCCACGGCACAGCGGAGAGCAGATCCCGAGCGGGGAGGAACGCGACAGTCACATGCCCGGACGCTTCCAGCCCGGGTAGAGCTTCGCGTGGAGGAGGCGCGGCTCCGCTCGCCATACCACCTTGTTCGACATCGCAGCCCCGAGGGCAGCAAGCGCTGACGCTGGTCCGCGGATGCCCTCTTCCAGCGGTGCGTGCAGTCGGCCTACACTCCGCCAGAGCTGATGAGAGGAAGGTGCATGATGGTTCGTCAGTTAAAAAGGCTGGTGGGGCGCCGTACGACACTTCGCTATCTCGCGATCGGAGCGGTGGCGAGCATCGTGTCCGCTTGCAGCGGGAACGGCTCAGGCGGTGGCGTCAGGGGGCAGGCCTTCAAGGCGTTCGTCATCGGGGACTGGCAGTACCAGTCGACCGCCGAGCACAAGGGTGTCATCGCCGTCACCCCTGACGGGAAATGGTCCGCCACCAACGTCGCAGGACTCAAAGGACGGTGGGAGCTCAACGACGCTCGCCTCATCGTTCATCTGGACTGGATTGATCCGCAGAAGAAAGAGCCCTGTGTTGTTCCGAGCGTCCCTGACGGCGTTGACGAAGGGTTCACGGGCAGGTTTCCGATGGACAACGGCTGGAGCAAGAACCTGGGAACAGCGACCGAGGTCAGCTACAGAAACGGCGAGCTGACGTTGCACTTCCCATCCTACGAGGACGTGGAAGGCGCTGGCCTCACGGTGACGTGCACCCGGCGAAAGTGATCGCTCGTAGGGTGGTGAGCCTCTGCCTCACCAGACGCAAGCGGCCCCGCCAACCACCCAACCACCCCCGCAAAGGTCCAAACCCCCTCACACCAGCAGGTCATACCTTGCGATCCTTCGCCGGGTAGAGCTTCGCGTGGAGCCACGGATCGTCCGAAGCAGACACCAGTGCGGCCACCAGCTCCCGCTTCGTTGGGGCGGGCAGCACCAGCGGGCCCAGCTCGCCCACCTCCCGGTCGGCCGCGCACTGCGGGCACTCCAACCGGTCCGAGCCCGCCTTCTCTTGGAGTTCCAGCGGTGAGCCCGCCTTCCCGCCGATAGAGCCCCGGCACGTCCAGCACGGGCGCAGCGAGGCGTTGGTCTCCCGGGCCTTCTCCAGGCGCCCCCGGGCCTGGGCGGCGGCCTTCTCCTGCCGTTCCTCGTGCTTCTGATGGCAGGGGTAGCAGCGGCCGCCGGGGCGGCGGGTCCACTGTCCGTGGAGCCCGTACTCCCAGGTGCTCTCCTCCTTCGGGACCTGGCCGCAGTCGGCACAGGCCAGGGTCCGCATCAGCCCGCGGTGGGCCTGGTCGGCCTCCTTCTCGCGGGCCTGCTGGCGCAGGTCGTAGGCGGCACGGTTGTCCGGGTTCTCCAACGCCTCGATCAGGGAGTGCCGGCCGGGGCGCCCGAAGCGCCACCACACCGGGCCGAGCTGGCCGAGCTCGGCCAGCAGCTGAAGGGTGGTCGCGACGACCGGGACGGCGTCGTCGTAGACCCGCCAGCCGTCCCCGTCGTTGTCGTCCCGGCGCACCGTGCACCGCTGCCCGATCCAGCATTCCGCCGACAGCTCGGCCACCGCCTCCTGCCGGTTGGCCAGCGCGGTGGATCCGGCGTCGGTGACGACCAAGGCGACCGGCGGGTATCCGGCGCGGGTGTGGCCGGGGTAGGCCCGGCGCCACCAGTGCACCGTGCGGTCGGCGCTCTCCTCGTCGGCGAGGGCCGGGTCGTTGTCGCGGACCTTGGTCCGGAACAGCTCGCGGTAGGCGGTGAACTTCGCGGCCACCCGAGGCGGGGCCATGGTGGAGCGGTCCACCTCGACCATGAAAACCAGCGCGACGGGCGGGTGGCCCTCCCTGGTGTCCCCCAGGGGCCTGGCGACCCGGCGGAGCCGGAGTCCTGGTGGCGGTCCGCCTGGCCGCGACCTGGGCGGAAATAACGTTGCTCACACCCCTGGCCCCCGTGGCACCCTGACCGGGTGTTCAATGCGCTCTACCCCACAGGCCTGACCTGGGACGAGGTCGACCCCGCCGGCCACCCTTTCGACCCCGCTTCGGCGGCGCAGGTGGTCCACTCCCTCGGCCCGGCACGGCGGGTACCCTCCCGGCAGGACCCCAACCTCGATCCGACCAAAGTCAACTGGGCCTGGGAGGTGGCCAAGCCCTGGTCCGATGCCATGACACACGTGCTGATAGAGCGCTACGGCCGGTGGGCGGCCGGGTGGCGCTGGTCGCTCGGCGAGGGGGACGTCGACGGCGGGCCAGTCGGGAACTGGTGCTGCGGGTCGCACTCGATCACCACCCCGGAGCAGACCCTCGACCAAGTCGTGGCGGCGCTGTGCGAATGGCGTGAGTGGCTGGAGCACCTCGCGCAGTGGTTCGAGGCCTACCCCCTGGACCCGGAGACCCTGGAGACGGACCGGATCCTGTGGGAACGCACCGCCCGCAACCTGATCCTGCAGGTGGCCGACCGGACAGGCGCCGAGAGCGGCTGGTACGGGCACTGCCAGCAGGTCCTGGGCTGGTTCCTCAGCTACTGGGGTGTCGCCCCCGAGTTGGCTGAGCGGCTGGTGCAACAGGCAATCGGCGGCCGGTTCAAGAGCTGGACCGCGCCGGACACCGTCCTGGCGGAGGACGTCGCTGAGCGGCTCGTCGGCCCACTGCGCCAGCAGGACACCCACTGGTCACCGGACCCGGGCGAGCTCCCGGACCACCTGGAGCGCTGGCTCGCGATACGCGAGAGCGTGCCGTGGCCGGACGACGAGGACAGCGCGAACAGTGGACCGGCGACCCCCGCCCGCGACGGCGCGGCGGAGGACTTCCGCTCCTTCGACGCCGCAGTGGACCCCGCCCGCGCCGCCGGCCTGCTCACCGCACTGGAGCTGGTGCGGGCCGACGCGGCGCGTGGTGCCGCGCTCGACTTCGAGCTGCTCCGCGGCTGGCAGCAGCACGTACTGGGCACACCCGAGCCGCCACTGCTGCGCGCCCACCCCGCCTTCGCCAAGGGCGGCGAGGAACGCTACGGGATCGGCCCCGACACCCGCACCCGCCTCGACGCCTGTCTCGCGCAGGCCGCCGACAGCCGGCTCTCGCTGGCCGCCAGGGCGGCCCGGGCCTACCTGGATGTCTGCTTCTTCCACCCGTTCGACGACGGCAACGCCCGCGCCGCCCTGCTCACCCTGCTGTTCGTGCTGGCCCGCGCAGGCGTCACACTCGACTCGGTAGTGCTCATCCGCCGGTTCGGCCACCGGGCCGACAACCCGCAGGACGCGCTGAGCCTGTGCCGTTCCATCGAGTTCCACCTCAGGCAGAGCCGCACCGCAGCTCGGTGACCGCCCCGGTACAAGCCGCGCCGCTCGCATCGCGGTCTCTGTTACAGGCGACATCGGAACTTCGCCGACCTACGACACTGCTCTTCAGTACGGACACGACACCACCGTTCAGCGACACACGGCACTGACCAGCAGCGACCACCACCCAGCCACTGAAAACGGGCGGCACACCACCGCTGCAACCCACACGCCACCCATCACTCGCCGGCGCCGGAACGCTCGCCGATGCGTGCTGGGCCGCCGGAACCGCAGTGGCGATCATCCCCTCCCTCGCCTGGGTGATCAGCGCCCTGCGCCGCGGCCGGGCCGGAGTCGACCTGATCGCCGTCCTCACCCTGGCCGGCACCCTCGCCACCGGCGAGTACCCGGCCGGAGCCCTGATCGCACTCATGCTCGCCACCGGCCGCTGGCTGGACGCCGCCGCCGAACACCGCGCCTCCCACGACCTGCGCCACCTGCTCGAACACGCCCCGCTCGGCCCGCCCCCGCACCGGCGACCAGGTCGGCCTGGCTGGCGGGTCTGCGGGCGGCCGCCGAGGTGCCCGAGGGCGAGCCGGGCGCGCTCGACCCGCAGCGGCGGGCCGCGCTGGAGGAGATCGACCCGTGGTGGGCGCCGCGCTGGCCGATCGTCTGGCAGCGCACGTACGCCGTGGCGCGGCAGTGGTGGCTGGAGTCGGACGGCCGCGTCGAATGGGCTGGCCTGCCACTGGAGACGGCGTTCGAGGGCGAGCAGCTCGGCCGGTGGGTGCGGGCGTAGCGGGCCGGGTGGGCCGAGCTCGACCAGGAGCAGCGGGACCTGCTGGCGGCGCTCGGCATCGGGAAGGACGTCGAGCTGGCGGCGGCGCGGGCGGCAGCCGCGGCGAAGCCGAAGGTGTCGCGGGCGGACCGGTTCGGTGCCGGCCTGGCGGCGCTGGCGGCGTTCGTCGAGCGGGAAGGCCACGCGAAGGTGCCCCGCTCCCACAAGGAGGACGGGACGTCGCTGGGCACCTGGTTGAACAACCAGAAGGCAAGGCGGGAGAAGCTGACCGAGGAGCAGCTCGGACAGTTGGAAGCCCTGGGGGTGGCTTGGTAGGGCCGCCCCTGCCGGGGCCGGTGCCGTTTTGGTCGGCGCTACGCTGCTGCGGCCCCGAGAAGGCACTGGAAGGCCGTCACCCCCAGGGTGGCGGCCTTCTGGCATTGCTGACCGAAGGGCGTGGGGCGGCCGGTGTATCCGGCCGCCCCGGCGAACGGTGCCGTGCCGTGCCCGGGGCCGTGGGGGGTGTACGTGCCGGGCAGTGTGGAGCAGGGCACCGCTGTACGTCCTGATCGGGACGCTCGCCAGGATCAACGAGAGAGGACGTCCGAGGGCACGAGGCCGGCGGCCTGGACGGTCAGCCCTTCTCGGGCTCGCCGAGCGTCCAACCACTGACCGCGGCCACGGGGCCGCGCCAGGTTGGCAGGGTGTGGGTGATCCGGCCAGATCGGAATTGTTCGTCTTCGTGTGGATGAATCCCCTTCCCGGCGGCGCGGCGCTTGGGTGAATGTTTCTTCCGGCTTGTTTTGGGCTCTGGCCCAACTTCTGTGGTGTCGGCCCGAGGCCGGGTACATCGGAACCTCGGGAGAAGGAAATCAGCAGGTCAGACCGCGTTTGAGATCTGCCGTGCCGTGGCGCTGGCGGGGTCGTTGAGCCCTGTGTGAGTGCTTCTGGGGGCGGGTATCCGTCGGACCTGACGGACGAGCAGTGAGCACTGGTGGAGCCGCTGCTGCCGCCGGCTCGGGTGGGTCCGAAGGGTGGCCGACGGGAGAAGCACCCGCGGCGGAGGATCGTGGACGCGATCTTCTACGTGGTGCGGACCGGGTGTGCCTGGCGGCAGCTGCCGAAGGACTTCCCGCCCTGGCCGACCGTGTACTGGTACTTCACGCGGTGGCACGACGACCGCACCGTCGAGCGCATCCACGACGCCTTGCGTGACAAGGTCCGCGTAGCCGACGGCCGCCGGGTAGAGCCAAGCGCGGGATTGATCGACTCGCAGTCCGTCCGCACCGCCGACACCGTCCCCGGGGCCACCAGGGGATTCGACGCGGGCAAGAAGGTCAAGGGCCGCAAGCGGTTCATCGTCACCGACACCCTCGGCCTGCTCCTGGCCGTCCACGTCGTCGCGGCAAGCATCCAGGACCGCGACGGCGCGAAGCGGCCGCTGCTGTGGACCCGCCTCGACCACCCGGGCGTCAAGAAGATCTGGGCCGACCAAGGTTTCGCCGGCCGCCTCGTCGAGTGGACCGCGCAGATCCTCGGCCGCGACCTGGAGATCGTCCGCAAGGACCCCGGCCAGCGCGGCTTCCAGGTCCAGCCCAAGCGGTGGGCGGTGGAACGTACCTTCTCGTGGCTCATCACCCACCGACGCCTCGCCCGGGACTACGAGACCAGCCCCGCCCATTCGGAGACGATGATCCGCTGGGCGATGATCGGCATCATGGTCCGCCGCCTTGCTCGAGGCCGGCCGGCGACCCGGCCAGGCCCACGATCGCTCTCGCGTACTGAGGCCTACGGGCTCAACCGCGGTGCGACCGAAGGCTCTCCGCTCACTTCATGAACGCAATCACCAGTGGGTCCGACTCTGGCGCAATGTAGTCGTATGTCGGGGAGTCGACGTGGCAATGATCGCTTGCATCTGCCTCGGAGGCGAACCCCTCGATGTTGTCGGCGAGGAGGTCGAGAGCTTCCCGCCCTCCCTGGATCTTCAGGATCTGGGCTTCCGTAACGATCGAAACGGCGCCCCGCTCCGGATCCTCCTGGAACGTGATCTCGGACAGCGACCTCTCGTAGGGAAAGGGGCGCTGGTTCTCCGAGAGATCACAGCTTCCGGCCTTCCCCCGCAGCAGCTGCCCGAACACCAGCAGCCCTTGACGCGTCCCGGAGACCTCGAGCTCTCTGGTCTCCCCGCTGTACAGAACCTGCAACATCACATCCCCTCCAACCCTGCCAATCGTACCGATCACCAAGACGGGATCGTCCTGCTGACCCTTCGGCCTCGGCTGGCTCTACAGCAGATCTCAAACGCGGTCTCAGAGATTTGCTCCGAGGCGGCTCCGCACGCACACGGCGGAGCTCCACAGAACTTGAGCAGAACCTTGTTTTGGCCCCACTGTTCCGGCTTCTGCTGGCCCCACTGCTGCTCCGGGCGGGTGACGCGGTGGAGCACCTCTCAAGAGTTCCGGACTCAACTGGCCCCGCCCCTCGATCGAGTGACACCGGAGAACCACCGCTGGGCCCGCCGTCGGGGCTCTGCCGGTGCCGATGGACGGCCCACGGCAGGCCCGATCCGTCCAAGGGCGTCGCAGCGGGCCTGGACGGAGCCGCTATGGCGCGTACAGAGTCGTGATCACGGGACGGGGCGGAGGCAGCGGCGGCGGGAATGTTCCGTCGGGCCGCCTCGTTTTGGGTCCGTCCACATCGCTATCTCTGGGAGCATCGTGCCCGAAACCACCTCCGCCACCGTTCTCCCCGTACTCCCGGCCCTGAGCGTGCAGGCCGAGCGACTGATCGAGCTCGGGGTGCACGAGTTGGCAGGGCTGTCCACTGCCGAGCTTCGTGCCTTCGCCGAGGCCGCCGAGGCCCCTGCGGGCGGCGACGGCGCCCTGCTCGCTGTTCACCCGGACCAAGTCCCTGCCTCCGCCCTCGCGCCGCTGCTCCGCCGCGAGGGCAAGCCGGGCTTTGTCGTCACCGACATGCCCGACGTCGACCTCTTCGCCCCGCTTGACACAGTCGCGCTGCCCGAGGACCCGCTCTACCTCCTCACCGGCCTCAATCGCGGCGATCAGATGGCCAACTGGAGCCCGAACGAGGCTCTGCCCGCCCTCACGGCCGAGGCCCGCACTCCGTTGCTGCTCACCGAGGGCATCCACTGGGTGATGCAGCAACCCGCCGTCCTGGAACGCAACCACTGCTTCATGACGATCGGCTCCCGGCTGCGCAAGCCCAACGGCGCCCTGGATGCGCGCACCCCGGCAATCTGGCTCAGCAACGGCACCGGGCGGGACGGCCGCGAGCGCCGCAACGCCCCCAAGGTCGGCTGGTGCTGGGCGGGCAACCGACACACCTGGCTGGGCTTCGCCTCCGCCACGGGCCGCCGGGTTTAGGGCCCGTAAACAGTTGTGATCACGTGGCGGGGTGCAGGCTGCGGAGCCGGATGATCGAGCCGCGCAGCTGAAACCCCGCCTGCAGTTCCGCTGGGACGGCTCGGGCGGTGTGGGCGAGCGGCGCCTGCGGTCGGGCGGCCGAACGGAGCAGCGGCGCTGGTGGTCGAACCACCGGGATCGCCAGGTGGGGCCACTCGAACCCGGAACTTCGGTGGGGCCAGCGGAACCCGGAACGGTGGGGCCAAAACAGGTCGGTATAGACAGGTGAAGTTGAGACTCCCCCGGGATGCGGGAGAAGCTGACAGCGGTTCAGATGGGGAGCATGGAAGGAAGCCCCACGATGGCCGCACCGATGAAGTACCCACTCGAATTGCGTGAGCGTGCGGTGGCGATGTACCGGTCCGCCGACCCGAAGCCG
>NZ_JBSFJV010000142.1:0-14256 GCF_053598235.1 Kitasatospora sp. NPDC001159 | reverse complement strand
AAGCGGCTCCAAGCGAGCCCACTCCTCGTCCGTCAGATCACCACGACCAGCCATACCAATCTAACGAGTCAGATGATCGGAGAGACACGCCCTAGCGACGGCCCGGGGTGCTGGCTGAGCGGCTGGACCGGTTGGAGGCGCTGGCGGAGATCGACCCGGACTGGAACCCGGCCTGGCCGCTGGACTGGCAACGCCACTACGCCGCCGTCGGCGAGTGCCTCGACGGCGGGGCGCAGCCGGCCGACCTGGTGCCGGGGGTGACGATCCACGGGCACGACGTCGGCCGGTGGCTGGAGCGCCAGCGTCAGCACATCGTGTGGCAGGGCCTCATGGACGGGCAGCGGGGGCGCCTGGCCGCGCTCGGCATCCAGCCGCTGGCGGCCCCGGCCGGAGCTGTGGAGAGCACGGCGGCGAAGGGCGCAGCGGGTGGGCGGAAGGCCGGTGCCGGGAAGGCGAGCGCGTTCGACCGCGGCCTGACCGCCCTCACCCAGTACAAGGCGCGTACCGGGACGGTCACCGTGGCGCGCGGCCACATCGAGGTTCTGGAGGACGGTGCGAACGATGGTCGAGGAGAAGAGGCAGCCCATGTAAAGCTGGGTATCTGGCTCTCCAATACGACAAGTCGGCGCGCGAAGCTCACCGAAGCCCAACTGGACCGGCTCGCTGAACTCGGCCTTGGCGTTAGAGGTCGTCGGCTAGCGGGGCGGGAAGGTTCGCGTTCGCGGTGTGCGCGACGGTTTGACGGCCACACGGTGCGCTACGGCATGGCTCTCGGCGACGCCCGGACCGTGGTCTTGCCTCTCGGCCCTCGGCATCTAATCGCACTCGGCCGCGAACACCGTGAAGTCCACATCACGCGCCAACACGTCGACCAGATCAACGAGATCCAGATCCGAGCCGCTGAGCAGCACGTCTTCTGCCGCCCTGGTTCACCTCTGGAGCGCTTCATCCTCGACACCATCAGAAGACGGGACCAGTGACGTCGGGTGTTCGTACCGCTGGTGGCCAGGATGCTTCCAACAGGTCGGCCGACTGGTTCCAGACGGCGGCCGGCGCCGCCCGGCGCCGCGTGAACTCCTCCACCAGCGCGACCAGCTCCGGGCCGGGCAGCGGGTCCGGGTCGGCCCCGGCCGCCAGGGCCCGGCGCAGCCGAGCCACGGCGAGGCGGGCCTGGTGGGTGCTCTCCAGCTCGTCTCGCCAGTCGCGGAATCCCGGTGGGCCTGGAAGATCCGCTCCAGCCGCCACGCCTTGTGCCGGTCCTTGGTATTGCCGTCGGAGGCGACCAGGCCGTGCAGCGCGAGATCGCCAAGCGCCTGCCGGACCGCCTTGTTCGACGTCGCCCGCGGGCGCAGCAGGCGCTGGAGCTGGCCGGCGGTCGCGACCTTGAGAACGCCGAGCGCGCCGAGGACATCAGCGCGCAGGGCGGTAGTCGAGCCGTTGGGGTTGGCCGCGCCGCGGGCGTACGCAGTCCGGCGTCGTCGGCCTGGTCGTGGTCGTCGTCCTGGCGGTCGTGGTCGGGGCGCTGGCGGGTGCTCACGGGCCATCGCCTGATGTCCCTGCCGCCGCTCATTTGAGTACGGGTACTCAGGTGTCAGCCCGGACCGCTCGCCTATGGTGACCGGTAGCCGACTTTCCTCCACTATCAGGCGCGGTACTGATGGTGCGGGTGGATCCCCTGGTCGCGGCCGGTTCATGTCTGCTTCGGCCGCCGATCACGGCCATAAGTAATCAGTTATCATCCGACAACAATCTGTCAGATGAATGCGGGCCTGGTGGCGGTCCGGGTCCGAAGTATCGGGGGGAGAAGACATGGCCGTTCCTGATCTGGCCTTGGAGTTCAAGGTCAATCCGGCCGAGTTGGACGGCTGCGGGCAGAGCGCTCAGCACATCGGGGGCCTGATACCGGGCGAGACGTCGAAGATCACCGAGCCGTGCAACCAGGCGTCGAGCACCCTGCAGGGCTGGCTCACGGGTGCCGCAGTGCACGACTGCGGCGCGAACTGGAAGACGCTGCTGGACAAGCTCGGTGGCGACATGGGCGATGTCGGCACCAAGCTCGCCACGACAGCCGCCTACTACCGCCAGGTCGAGAAGGACATCCACACGAGCATGCGGAACCCGGCCGCACCGATCCCGGACGAACCGGACCCCTTCGGCACGACCGTCGTTCCGGGCCCCGTGAAGCCCGCCAGCGCGAAGGCTGCCGAGTAAGCGATGGACATCAAGACGCTCTACGACGCCAACATCAACAACATCACCACCGCGAAGAACGCCTTCGACAAGCTCTACTCGGCCTTCAGCCAGCACGTGGAGAACTGGCAGCACGAGGTCACCGACCGGCTGGCCAACTCGCACTGGACCGGAACCGCGTCCGACCACGCCCAGGCCAGGATCCGGTTCCTCGGCACCGAACTCCAGTCCGCGAAGCAGGAACTCGACTTCGTCAGCAAGGCGCTAGCCAAGGCCGCCGAACAATTCGCGCTGGCCCAGGCCCACTTGGTCTACGCCCTCGACGACGCCAAGACCGCGAAGCTCAATGTGGCCCCTGACGGTCGCATCACATGGGACAAAGAACCCACGTCCCCGAACTACGCGGGCGCTGGCGCCGAGACGACGGCCATCGCCATCAGCAACCGCATCACCGCCGCGCTCAACGAAGCCGCCCACGCGGACCAGGAGATCAGCGCGCGCCTGAACCACCTCGCGACCAACGCGAGCAACGGCACCGGCCTGGACGCCGCCACGGTGGCCAAGGACCAGGCAGCAGAGACTGCCCGCGAGCAGGTGCCCGCCGCCGGCACCGACCCCAACAGCGTCAAGCAGTGGTGGAACAGCCTCACCGACACCGAGCAGCAGAAGTTCATCAACGACCACCCCGACCAGATCGGCAACCTCGACGGCGTCCCCGCCACCGCCCGCGACAAGGCCAACCGGATCAACCTGCAGCGCGGCAAGCAGGACCTCCAGCGCCAACTCGACGGCCTCGGCCCCGAGCCGAAGAAGAATCTGAGCGTCGCCGAGACCAACGGCGGACCCGTCGAGAACCCCGACTACACGGAGTGGAAGAAGAAGCACGACGACCTCGAAGACAAGCTGAAGGGCGTCAAGAGCATCGAGGAAAGGCTGAACACCAAGGTCGACGACGATCACCCGCCCACGTTCCTGATGGGTTTCGACACCAACGGCCACGGCCACGCCATCATCGCGGTCAACAACCCCGACACCGCCGACAACGTCTCGACCTACGTCCCCGGCACCGGAGCGCGCCTCGGCGCCAGCCTCCACAGCGACATCGAGCGGTCGGACCTGATGGTCGCCTCCGCCAACAAGGCCAACAAGAAGGCGGGAGACCCAAGTACCACGTCGTCGATCACTTGGGTCGGCTACGACGCACCGCAGTCGATCATCCCCGAGGCCGCGGACGACAAGTACGCGAAGAACGCGGAGGACAAGCTGAAAAGCTTCGAGAACGGGCTCCACGCCACACACCAGGGGAAGATCGCGAACAACACCATCCTCGCCCACAGCTACGGCACCACGACCGTCGGCTACGCCCTGCGCGACAAGGGGCTCCCGGTCGACAACGTCGTCCTCATCGCCAGCCCGGGCTGCGGCGTCGAACACGCCAAGGACCTGGGAATCGATCCGTCGCACGTGTACGCGGCGCAGAGCGACGGCGACTCGATCGGCTGGGCCGACGCCGCCGACCCCAAGGGGATGGCGAAGAACGTCCGCGACTACTACGCCCAGATATGGGGCGTAGGAAACTACTACTCCGGCGTAGACGCCAACGGTGTACATGTCGGAGGAGTCGACACTGACAACCACATGATCCATGGACGACAGACCACCGTCCCCGAGTTCGGCGCGCACATCCTGCCCACTAACCCCGAGGGCGGCCACTCCGACTACTGGAACGACGATTCGCCCACCTTGCCGGCCATGGGTGAGATCATCGCCGGAAAGCCGGTCTCATGAGCACCACCGAGCACGCCCCCCTGATCAAGCGGGTCACCGCCACCGCCACGCTGCTGATCGCCGTGCTGGCCCTGAACGCCTGCGGAGTGGGGACCCTGGACGAGCGGTCGAAACCCACGATCACCTTGGACCAGGCCAAGAAGCAGATCGACACCTACCTCACGGACATTCTGGCCAAACTGCCGGTCAAACCCGCGAAGAGCCCGGGTGACTTCAGCGACCTGGAATGCGACGCCAACGACATCGGCCCGCACGGCAGAACCCAGACCGGCCGGGAATACGACTTCGGCGACGTCCCCTCCGCGCCCAAGGCCCAGGCCGCGAAGGACTTCCGCGAGTTCCTGACCGGCCACGGCTTCGAACCGGATCCGAACGCCGCAGGATCACGTCCTGACTGGATCAGAATGAAGAACCCCAAGGACAACTTCCTCGCCACCCTGGACGGAGTCTCCGACTCCAGCCACAACCTCTCCCTCCGGGTCAGTTCCCCCTGCGTCTGGCCCAACGGAAAGCCACCGGCCTGATCCGACCCGCCCCCCTGGGCCGCACCCCGAGGGTGCGGCCCCCAACACGTCCCCGCAGGTCGCTGCACATCCGGTGACCGGGTTCAGCGGTGTGGTTCGGGTTCCGTGCGTGGTTCGGTTAGGCAGGTCAGGGCTTGCGGTCGAGCAGCAGGGCCAGGAGGGTGCGGGCCTCGCGTCGGCGGGCGGGGGTGGGGGCGGCGATGGCGGTGAGCGCGAGGACGGTGATGGTGGCCAGGTAGCCGGAGGCCGTGGTGGCCAGGGCGAGGGTTGCGGGGTCGTGGGTGGGCACAGGGGTCTCCGGGTTCGGTGCGGGGCCGGGCCCGCGCGGCGGCGTGGGCCCGGCGGGGTCAGTGGGCGGCCAGTTCCTGGAGCTGGTGGGCGATGTCGCCGGTGGGCAGGCTGAACGGCCCGCACATCTCGTTATGGGCGCCGGGCAGTGCGTCGATGGCCTCGCGCAGTGCGTGGTCTGGGCTCGGCAGGCCGGCGGTGTCGGGCATCGGCGGGGCCGTGAGCGCCGCCAGGTGCGGGTAGCCGGGTACGTCCGGCATGGCGGGTGGCAGGGGCGCCGGGGCGTCTTCGTCCATACGGGCCGCCTGGTGGAACCAGTGCTCCGCGTCGCGCAGCTCACCCATGCGGATGTGGTGGAGGTAGAGGCAGTAGGCGGCGGTGAGGTTCCCCGCCCCGGCGGCGAACTGCCACCACCACTGGGCGTCGCAGGGCTGGCCCGTGAGGTCGAGCAGGCAGCCGAAGACCAGGCCCCCACGCGGCTCCCACCGCGTCACGAGGCCGTCCATCCAGGTGTAGGCGTCCGGCTCGTTGATCACGAGCTTGGCCAGGGCCGTCAGGTCCCGGCCGGCGTCGTCGAGCAGGAAGTCCTTTGCGGTTCCCGCCCCGGCCGGTGCGGCGGGCCTGGGCGGGAACACGCCGGACCGCGTGGCCACGGCGGGGGCCACGGCTGCTCGACGGGCGGCCTGCCGGTCGGCGATGTACCGGCGCCCGGCGTCGAGGTCGTAACGGGGGCGGGCGTCGGGAGCGGGGCTGGCGGCCTCCAGCAGGCGGTCGATGTTGTGGGTCACCGAGATCACTCCTGGTCGTGCTTGGGGCCGGGGCGCAGCAGGCGGCGCAGCGCAAGGCGGGCTTCGATCTTGGCCTTGGCCTGTGAGGTGAGCGAGCGGACGGTGGTCTCGTCGATGCCCATCGCCCGGGCCGTGCGCGCGACGCTGTACTTGTTGAGGTAGCGCAGGATGATGACGTCGAACTTCGCACCCGACAGCTCCAGGACCGCGGCCGCCACCGAGACGCCCACCTCCAGGTCCGTGACGTCGGCGTCGATACCGGCGATCAGCGGCTCCGCCTCGCGGTGCACCACGATGGAGAACACGACCCGCTCGATCAGCAGGCGGTGTTCCTCGTCCCGGACCCGCTGCGCCTCGACCGTGTGGCGCAGCGCGGCCCAGGCGTAGGCATGGGGGTTGGGCTGGGTCAGCACGCGGTCCCAGCGGTCGACGAGGGCGAGGAAGACGTCGTCTACGACGCGCGAGGGCCGGGTCGTCGAGGACGGTGAGCGCGTAGTCGAAGTAGGGCTGGGCGTGGAGTTCCCGGAATCCCTGGAAGGCTATGGGCAGATAGATGCGTGGGGCGGTTCCGGCGGCGTCGGTGAAGGACGGCTCGCTTATCACGCCTCCCGCGCCGGGTCCGGGACGCTGGCGCGCGGCCGCAGGCAGCGGTCGGTCCCCAGGGCGGGGCTGGCGGTAGGGCGGCAGGGGCTGCCGACGGGTCGAGCGGGGGCGGGGATGGGGGTGTGCATGGGTGTAGGGGGTTTCCTCACTGAGGCGTAGGAAGGGGCTTGTCGTGACGCTCCGTCGGTGATCGGTGGACGGAGCGTTGCGACAGGCAGCATCATGTCGTTCGAACACCGGGATCGTTCACGCCCCGAAGGTAAAGAGTTTCGAGCGTCATATTCTGAGGTTTAGACGCCGACTTGATGTAAAAGCGGGCGGATCGCGCCGAAGCCTGACGGTGGCCCACCCCGTTGACCACGTGACGGCTTCAAGTCGTGACGACTCGCCCACGCCGTTTCGAACGGGCCGGGAGAACCGAGGCGCGGACCGTTTCGCAGACAGCTTGGTCGTCGGCATCGGTTGAGGTGGCGCGCAGACCGGCCCGGTCGACGGGCTGAGTGGAGCGGGCCGGCGGCGAGGCGCAGCCGAGCGGCGGTTAGGTCACCCGTACGATTGCACGGTGGGAAAGCAGAAGACCTTCGAGTACCCAGACGACTTGATCGAGGCGCAGCGGGCGCTGATGGCCGTGCAGGCCGAGCGCCGTGCCTACCTGGCATCGCTGCCGTTGTGGGGCGGCGATTTGGAGGCGGCGCGGCAGGGCCTGAGCGACGAACAGCAGGCGGAGTCCGCCCGGTTGGAGGAGGCTGAGCGGCAGGCGTCCCATCTCGTTTGGGCCGACGAGTACTGGGCGAAGCTGTCCGGCAAGGACCGCGTCGCTGCCCGCAGTCAGCTCCAGCACATCGACGACCCGGCGCTGTCGGACGAGGTGGCGTAGTCGGCGGATCGGCTCGAATCCCCGGGCCTTGGCCCGAGCCGGGCGACATGCCGAAGGCGCCGGGCCACCATGGTGGCCCGGCGCCTTCGGCATGTCGCCCGGCTCGGGCCAAGGCCCGGGGATTCGAGCCGATCCGCCGACTACGCCACCTCGTCCGACAGCGCCGGGTCGTCGATGTGCTGGAGCTGACTGCGGGCAGCGACGCGGTCCTTGCCGGACAGCTTCGCCCAGTACTCGTCGGCCCAAACGAGATGGGACGCCTGCCGCTCAGCCTCCTCCAACCGGGCGGACTCCGCCTGCTGTTCGTCGCTCAGGCCCTGCCGCGCCGCCTCCAAATCGCCGCCCCACAACGGCAGCGATGCCAGGTAGGCACGGCGCTCGGCCTGCACGGCCATCAGCGCCCGCTGCGCCTCGATCAAGTCGTCTGGGTACTCGAAGGTCTTCTGCTTTCCCACCGTGCAATCGTACGGGTGACCTAACCGCCGCTCGGCTGCGCCTCGCCGCCGGCCCGCTCCACTCAGCCCGTCGACCGGGCCGGTCTGCGCGCCACCTCAACCGATGCCGACGACCAAGCTGTCTGCGAAACGGTCCGCGCCTCGGTTCTCCCGGCCCGTTCGAAACGGCGTGGGCGAGTCGTCACGACTTGAAGCCGTCACGTGGTCAACGGGGTGGGCCACCGTCAGGCTTCGGCGCGATCCGCCCGCTTTTACATCAAGTCGGCGTCTAAACCTCAGAATATGACGCTCGAAACTCTTTACCTTCGGGGCGTGAACGATCCCGGTGTTCGAACGACATGATGCTGCCTGTCGCAACGCTCCGTCCACCGATCACCGACGGAGCGTCACGACAAGCCCCTTCCTACGCCTCAGTGAGGAAACCCCCTACACCCATGCACACCCCCATCCCCGCCCCCGCTCGACCCGTCGGCAGCCCCTGCCGCCCTACCGCCAGCCCCGCCCTGGGGACCGACCGCTGCCTGCGGCCGCGCGCCAGCGTCCCGGACCCGGCGCGGGAGGCGTGATAAGCGAGCCGTCCTTCACCGACGCCGCCGGAACCGCCCCACGCATCTATCTGCCCATAGCCTTCCAGGGATTCCGGGAACTCCACGCCCAGCCCTACTTCGACTACGCGCTCACCGTCCTCGACGACCCGGCCCTCGCGCGTCGTAGACGACGTCTTCCTCGCCCTCGTCGACCGCTGGGACCGCGTGCTGACCCAGCCCAACCCCCATGCCTACGCCTGGGCCGCGCTGCGCCACACGGTCGAGGCGCAGCGGGTCCGGGACGAGGAACACCGCCTGCTGATCGAGCGGGTCGTGTTCTCCATCGTGGTGCACCGCGAGGCGGAGCCGCTGATCGCCGGTATCGACGCCGACGTCACGGACCTGGAGGTGGGCGTCTCGGTGGCGGCCGCGGTCCTGGAGCTGTCGGGTGCGAAGTTCGACGTCATCATCCTGCGCTACCTCAACAAGTACAGCGTCGCGCGCACGGCCCGGGCGATGGGCATCGACGAGACCACCGTCCGCTCGCTCACCTCACAGGCCAAGGCCAAGATCGAAGCCCGCCTTGCGCTGCGCCGCCTGCTGCGCCCCGGCCCCAAGCACGACCAGGAGTGATCTCGGTGACCCACAACATCGACCGCCTGCTGGAGGCCGCCAGCCCCGCTCCCGACGCCCGCCCCCGTTACGACCTCGACGCCGGGCGCCGGTACATCGCCGACCGGCAGGCCGCCCGTCGAGCAGCCGTGGCCCCCGCCGTGGCCACGCGGTCCGGCGTGTTCCCGCCCAGGCCCGCCGCACCGGCCGGGGCGGGAACCGCAAAGGACTTCCTGCTCGACGACGCCGGCCGGGACCTGACGGCCCTGGCCAAGCTCGTGATCAACGAGCCGGACGCCTACACCTGGATGGACGGCCTCGTGACGCGGTGGGAGCCGCGTGGGGGCCTGGTCTTCGGCTGCCTGCTCGACCTCACGGGCCAGCCCTGCGACGCCCAGTGGTGGTGGCAGTTCGCCGCCGGGGCGGGGAACCTCACCGCCGCCTACTGCCTCTACCTCCACCACATCCGCATGGGTGAGCTGCGCGACGCGGAGCACTGGTTCCACCAGGCGGCCCGTATGGACGAAGACGCCCCGGCGCCCCTGCCACCCGCCATGCCGGACGTACCCGGCTACCCGCACCTGGCGGCGCTCACGGCCCCGCCGATGCCCGACACCGCCGGCCTGCCGAGCCCAGACCACGCACTGCGCGAGGCCATCGACGCACTGCCCGGCGCCCATAACGAGATGTGCGGGCCGTTCAGCCTGCCCACCGGCGACATCGCCCACCAGCTCCAGGAACTGGCCGCCCACTGACCCCGCCGGGCCCACGCCGCCGCGCGGGCCCGGCCCCGCACCGAACCCGGAGACCCCTGTGCCCACCCACGACCCCGCAACCCTCGCCCTGGCCACCACGGCCTCCGGCTACCTGGCCACCATCACCGTCCTCGCGCTCACCGCCATCGCCGCCCCCACCCCCGCCCGCCGACGCGAGGCCCGCACCCTCCTGGCCCTGCTGCTCGACCGCAAGCCCTGACCTGCCTAACCGAACCACGCACGGAACCCGAACCACACCGCTGAACCCGGTCACCGGATGTGCAGCGACCTGCGGGGACGTGTTGGGGGCCGCACCCTCGGGGTGCGGCCCAGGGGGGCGGGTCGGATCAGGCCGGTGGCTTTCCGTTGGGCCAGACGCAGGGGGAACTGACCCGGAGGGAGAGGTTGTGGCTGGAGTCGGAGACTCCGTCCAGGGTGGCGAGGAAGTTGTCCTTGGGGTTCTTCATTCTGATCCAGTCAGGACGTGATCCTGCGGCGTTCGGATCCGGTTCGAAGCCGTGGCCGGTCAGGAACTCGCGGAAGTCCTTCGCGGCCTGGGCCTTGGGCGCGGAGGGGACGTCGCCGAAGTCGTATTCCCGGCCGGTCTGGGTTCTGCCGTGCGGGCCGATGTCGTTGGCGTCGCATTCCAGGTCGCTGAAGTCACCCGGGCTCTTCGCGGGTTTGACCGGCAGTTTGGCCAGAATGTCCGTGAGGTAGGTGTCGATCTGCTTCTTGGCCTGGTCCAAGGTGATCGTGGGTTTCGACCGCTCGTCCAGGGTCCCCACTCCGCAGGCGTTCAGGGCCAGCACGGCGATCAGCAGCGTGGCGGTGGCGGTGACCCGCTTGATCAGGGGGGCGTGCTCGGTGGTGCTCATGAGACCGGCTTTCCGGCGATGATCTCACCCATGGCCGGCAAGGTGGGCGAATCGTCGTTCCAGTAGTCGGAGTGGCCGCCCTCGGGGTTAGTGGGCAGGATGTGCGCGCCGAACTCGGGGACGGTGGTCTGTCGTCCATGGATCATGTGGTTGTCAGTGTCGACTCCTCCGACATGTACACCGTTGGCGTCTACGCCGGAGTAGTAGTTTCCTACGCCCCATATCTGGGCGTAGTAGTCGCGGACGTTCTTCGCCATCCCCTTGGGGTCGGCGGCGTCGGCCCAGCCGATCGAGTCGCCGTCGCTCTGCGCCGCGTACACGTGCGACGGATCGATTCCCAGGTCCTTGGCGTGTTCGACGCCGCAGCCCGGGCTGGCGATGAGGACGACGTTGTCGACCGGGAGCCCCTTGTCGCGCAGGGCGTAGCCGACGGTCGTGGTGCCGTAGCTGTGGGCGAGGATGGTGTTGTTCGCGATCTTCCCCTGGTGTGTGGCGTGGAGCCCGTTCTCGAAGCTTTTCAGCTTGTCCTCCGCGTTCTTCGCGTACTTGTCGTCCGCGGCCTCGGGGATGATCGACTGCGGTGCGTCGTAGCCGACCCAAGTGATCGACGACGTGGTACTTGGGTCTCCCGCCTTCTTGTTGGCCTTGTTGGCGGAGGCGACCATCAGGTCCGACCGCTCGATGTCGCTGTGGAGGCTGGCGCCGAGGCGCGCTCCGGTGCCGGGGACGTAGGTCGAGACGTTGTCGGCGGTGTCGGGGTTGTTGACCGCGATGATGGCGTGGCCGTGGCCGTTGGTGTCGAAACCCATCAGGAACGTGGGCGGGTGATCGTCGTCGACCTTGGTGTTCAGCCTTTCCTCGATGCTCTTGACGCCCTTCAGCTTGTCTTCGAGGTCGTCGTGCTTCTTCTTCCACTCCGTGTAGTCGGGGTTCTCGACGGGTCCGCCGTTGGTCTCGGCGACGCTCAGATTCTTCTTCGGCTCGGGGCCGAGGCCGTCGAGTTGGCGCTGGAGGTCCTGCTTGCCGCGCTGCAGGTTGATCCGGTTGGCCTTGTCGCGGGCGGTGGCGGGGACGCCGTCGAGGTTGCCGATCTGGTCGGGGTGGTCGTTGATGAACTTCTGCTGCTCGGTGTCGGTGAGGCTGTTCCACCACTGCTTGACGCTGTTGGGGTCGGTGCCGGCGGCGGGCACCTGCTCGCGGGCAGTCTCTGCTGCCTGGTCCTTGGCCACCGTGGCGGCGTCCAGGCCGGTGCCGTTGCTCGCGTTGGTCGCGAGGTGGTTCAGGCGCGCGCTGATCTCCTGGTCCGCGTGGGCGGCTTCGTTGAGCGCGGCGGTGATGCGGTTGCTGATGGCGATGGCCGTCGTCTCGGCGCCAGCGCCCGCGTAGTTCGGGGACGTGGGTTCTTTGTCCCATGTGATGCGACCGTCAGGGGCCACATTGAGCTTCGCGGTCTTGGCGTCGTCGAGGGCGTAGACCAAGTGGGCCTGGGCCAGCGCGAATTGTTCGGCGGCCTTGGCTAGCGCCTTGCTGACGAAGTCGAGTTCCTGCTTCGCGGACTGGAGTTCGGTGCCGAGGAACCGGATCCTGGCCTGGGCGTGGTCGGACGCGGTTCCGGTCCAGTGCGAGTTGGCCAGCCGGTCGGTGACCTCGTGCTGCCAGTTCTCCACGTGCTGGCTGAAGGCCGAGTAGAGCTTGTCGAAGGCGTTCTTCGCGGTGGTGATGTTGTTGATGTTGGCGTCGTAGAGCGTCTTGATGTCCATCGCTTACTCGGCAGCCTTCGCGCTGGCGGGCTTCACGGGGCCCGGAACGACGGTCGTGCCGAAGGGGTCCGGTTCGTCCGGGATCGGTGCGGCCGGGTTCCGCATGCTCGTGTGGATGTCCTTCTCGACCTGGCGGTAGTAGGCGGCTGTCGTGGCGAGCTTGGTGCCGACATCGCCCATGTCGCCACCGAGCTTGTCCAGCAGCGTCTTCCAGTTCGCGCCGCAGTCGTGCACTGCGGCACCCGTGAGCCAGCCCTGCAGGGTGCTCGACGCCTGGTTGCACGGCTCGGTGATCTTCGACGTCTCGCCCGGTATCAGGCCCCCGATGTGCTGAGCGCTCTGCCCGCAGCCGTCCAACTCGGCCGGATTGACCTTGAACTCCAAGGCCAGATCAGGAACGGCCATGTCTTCTCCCCCCGATACTTCGGACCCGGACCGCCACCAGGCCCGCATTCATCTGACAGATTGTTGTCGGATGATAACTGATTACTTATGGCCGTGATCGGCGGCCGAAGCAGACATGAACCGGCCGCGACCAGGGGATCCACCCGCACCATCAGTACCGCGCCTGATAGTGGAGGAAAGTCGGCTACCGGTCACCATAGGCGAGCGGTCCGGGCTGACACCTGAGTACCCGTACTCAAATGAGCGGCGGCAGGGACATCAGGCGATGGCCCGTGAGCACCCGCCAGCGCCCCGACCACGACCGCCAGGACGACGACCACGACCAGGCCGACGACGCCGGACTGCGTACGCCCGCGGCGCGGCCAACCCCAACGGCTCGACTACCGCCCTGCGCGCTGATGTCCTCGGCGCGCTCGGCGTTCTCAAGGTCGCGACCGCCGGCCAGCTCCAGCGCCTGCTGCGCCCGCGGGCGACGTCGAACAAGGCGGTCCGGCAGGCGCTTGGCGATCTCGCGCTGCACGGCCTGGTCGCCTCCGACGGCAATACCAAGGACCGGCACAAGGCGTGGCGGCTGGAGCGGATCTTCCAGGCCCACCGGGATTCCGCGACTGGCGAGACGAGCTGGAGAGCACCCACCAGGCCCGCCTCGCCGTGGCTCGGCTGCGCCGGGCCCTGGCGGCCGGGGCCGACCCGGACCCGCTGCCCGGCCCGGAGCTGGTCGCGCTGGTGGAGGAGTTCACGCGGCGCCGGGCGGCGCCGGCCGCCGTCTGGAACCAGTCGGCCGACCTGTTGGAAGCATCCTGGCCACCAGCGGTACGAACACCCGACGTCACTGGTCCCGTCTTCTGATGGTGTCGAGGATGAAGCGCTCCAGAGGTGAACCAGGGCGGCAGAAGACGTGCTGCTCAGCGGCTCGGATCTGGATCTCGTTGATCTGGTCGACGTGTTGGCGCGTGATGTGGACTTCACGGTGTTCGCGGCCGAGTGCGATTAGATGCCGAGGGCCGAGAGGCAAGACCACGGTCCGGGCGTCGCCGAGAGCCATGCCGTAGCGCACCGTGTGGCCGTCAAACCGTCGCGCACACCGCGAACGCGAACCTTCCCGCCCCGCTAGCCGACGACCTCTAACGCCAAGGCCGAGTTCAGCGAGCCGGTCCAGTTGGGCTTCGGTGAGCTTCGCGCGCCGACTTGTCGTATTGGAGAGCCAGATACCCAGCTTTACATGGGCTGCCTCTTCTCCTCGACCATCGTTCGCACCGTCCTCCAGAACCTCGATGTGGCCGCGCGCCACGGTGACCGTCCCGGTACGCGCCTTGTACTGGGTGAGGGCGGTCAGGCCGCGGTCGAACGCGCTCGCCTTCCCGGCACCGGCCTTCCGCCCACCCGCTGCGCCCTTCGCCGCCGTGCTCTCCACAGCTCCGGCCGGGGCCGCCAGCGGCTGGATGCCGAGCGCGGCCAGGCGCCCCCGCTGCCCGTCCATGAGGCCCTGCCACACGATGTGCTGACGCTGGCGCTCCAGCCACCGGCCGACGTCGTGCCCGTGGATCGTCACCCCCGGCACCAGGTCGGCCGGCTGCGCCCCGCCGTCGAGGCACTCGCCGACGGCGGCGTAGTGGCGTTGCCAGTCCAGCGGCCAGGCCGGGTTCCAGTCCGGGTCGATCTCCGCCAGCGCCTCCAACCGGTCCAGCCGCTCAGCCAGCACCCCGGGCCGTCGCTAGGGCGTGTCTCTCCGATCATCTGACTCGTTAGATTGGTATGGCTGGTCGTGGTGATCTGACGGACGAGGAGTGGGCTCGCTTGGAGCCGCTT
>NZ_JBSFJV010000141.1:0-14271 GCF_053598235.1 Kitasatospora sp. NPDC001159 | reverse complement strand
CGCCGGCCCCGTGCGTGGCGACGCGGGTGTCGAAGGCGGCGGCGTAGGTGCCCGGTTCGGTCTTCGGCAGGCCGTGGAACCAGGACCGCAGGCCCGGTCCCTCTGCGGTCTCCCGGGCTTCGGCGGCGGCGTCCTCGTGTCCCTCCTTGCGGTCCTCGGACACGGCGGCCATCCGGCGGCTGAGCCCGGAGGACATGCCGCGCAGGTGCGTCGGTCCGCCGACCACCAGCAGGTCCGCGGACCGGGTGAGGGCGGCGTCGGCCTCGGCCACCGGCATGCAGTCGACGGCCGCCTCGGGGTCGGCCTGGTGGATGCCCTCGGCGATCGCCTCGGCGATCTCGCGGGTGTTGCCGTACATGCTTTCGTACACGATCACGGTGTGCATGGTCTCCACCTTTCGTCACTCTCAGGCTCGCTCCGTGCTCGCGGCCCGCGCACGGGCCGTTCGGCCCGGATCGGGCCGTCGGGTGGACTGGATCAACGTGGACTGGATCAACGTTGCGAGGCGGGCACGGTGACGACCGGGCAGTGGGCGCGGTGCAGCAGGCCGTGCGGGACGGAGCCGAGCCGCATGCCGGTGAATCCGCCGTCACCGCGGCGGCCGACGACCACCGCGAGGGCGTGCTCGGAGGCGGCACCCAGTTCCTCGACCGGGTGGCCGCGCACCAGCTCGTGGGTGACCCGTAGGTCGGGGTAGCGCGCGTGCCGGCCGGCGGTGGACTCGAAGAGCAGCCGCCGGAGGAGCTTCTCGGTGGCTTCCTCGTCGAGGTTGCCGATCGGCGGGCGGTGCCAGACCCAGAGGACGCGCAGGGCGGCCCGCCGCTCGTCGGCGAGGTCGAAGGCGAAGGTGATGGCGGCGGCCGAGGACGGGCTGCCGTCCACCCCGGTCACCACGTACGGCGGGTCCTGGGTGGTGTGCTCGGGGTCGCGGAGCACGACCACCGGGCAGTGGGCCTGGGCGCTCACCGGGACGGCCACCGAGTAGGCGCTCAGCGCCTCCGCCGCCCGGCCCAGCCGACGGGAGCCGAGCACGACCAGTTCGGCATGGCGGGACTCCCTGCACAGCGCCGGGGCCGGGAGGTCCTCGGCGACGTCCGCCGTCAGCGCCAGGCCGGGGTGCCGGGCCCAGGCCGCGGCGGAGGCCCGGTCGAGCGCCTGCTCGGCGCGCTCGCGCAGGGCCTTGTGGTAACGGCCCTGGTCGAACGGGCGGAACTCGCGGAACACCGAGGGGACGGCGTGCACCAGCCGTAGCGGCAGGCCGCGCCGGGCGGCCTCGTCGGCGGCCCACGCGGCGGTCATGCTGCCGGTGTCGCGGGCGTCGACGCCGAGGACGACGGAACGGACCCCGCCGTCGGGACTTTCGGTTGTCATGGCTCCTCCTCGGGTGCGCGAGCGGACCCTGCTCCCACGGGGTGCGCCCGGTTGTCCGTGCACTTCCATGGCACCACCGCGAGCGGGGCCCGGCAGGGGCCGGACGGTCCCCGGGTACCGGGCCCGCCGGCCCAAGCACCGGGCTCCCGTCGTGTGGTGCTCCGCGTCCGCGGTGACTGCGCGGTGGGCCCCGCCGGGACCAGTGGCCCGGCACCCTGCTCGGCTCCGGCACGGAGGGCGCCTTCGCACTGCGCCGCCACGTGCTGGAGCGGCGGGCGGAGGAGGGCTGGGAGGCCGCCTGGGAGCAATGGGAGGCCGCCTGGGAGCAAAGGTGGAGCCGGGCTGGTCGGGCCGCCGGTGAGCGGCCCCTGTAGTCGGCGAGCGCCCTCACAGGTGGAAGCGGCGGGTCTCACCGGGCCGGATCGTCGCCTCGGTGCCGCGCAGGCGGATCCGGACCGGCTCCTGGCGGTCCTCGCGCAGGCTGACCGTGACGGTACGGCGGTCGACGGCGATCGACAGGCCCCAGTGGCCCCGGTAGCGCAGGTCGAGTTCCAGCCGGCCGAGGGCGGAGGGCAGACGCGGGTCGAGCCAGAGGGCGTCCTCGCGGACCTCCAGGCCGGTGTAGCAGCGTTGCAGCAGATCCACCGCGCCCGCCATGGCGCCGAGGTGGACGCCCTCCCCCGTGGTGCCGTGCTGGGTGTCGCGAAGGTCGGCCACCAGGGCGTCGCGAAAGTACCGCCAGGAGGCGCGGCGGTCGGAGCGGGTGAGCACCCAGGCGTGCACCACGGAGCTGAGCGTCGAACCGTGCACGGTGCGCCGCAGGTAGTAGTCGGTGGTCCGGCGCAGCAGCTCGTGGCCGGCCGGGTGGCCCAGGCGCCGCAGCAGGTCGCGGACCTCGCGGGCGGAGAAAAGGAACCAGAGCATCAGCGCGTCGGCCTGCTTGGAGGCCTTGTAGCGGTTGACGCTGTCGCCCTCCGCCTCCAGGATCCGGTCGAGCCGACGCAGGTCGGGGTAGCGGAGCCGGTAGGCCGCCCAGTCGAGCTCGGCGAGCCGTTCGTAGCCGTCGAACTGGCTCAGGACGCCGCCGTGGAAGGGGACGTGCAGGTGCCGCCCGACCTCCTGCCAGCGGTCCAGTTCCAGGTCGTCCAGGGCGAGGCGTTCGCGCAGCTCGTCGCGGCGGTAGCCGGGCAGGGCGGTCAGGGCGTCCTGGGCGCGGGCCAGCACCCAGGAGGCCAGCACGTTGGTGTAGGCGTTGTCGTCCAGGCCGGGCCGGGTCGCCCAGGGGTAGGCGTCGTGGTACTCGTCGGGGCCGAGCACGCCGCGGATCGACCAGTGTCCGCGGGCCCGGTCGTAGGAGGCGGTCGAGGACCAGAAGCGGGCGATCTCCAGCAGCGTCTCGGCGCCGGCCTCGGCGAGGAAGTCCCGGTCCCCGGTGGCCTGGTAGTACTGCCAGATGTTGTACGCGACCGCCGAGCCGACGTGCCGCTGGAGGTGGCTGTGGTCGGGCAGCCAGCGGCCGGACAGTGGGTTGAGGTGCAGCTGCTGGGACTCCTCCCGGCCGTCGGCGGCGCTCTGCCACGGGTACACCGCCCCGTGCAGCCCGAGCTCCTGGGCCTGGCGGCGGGCGGCGTCGAGGCGGCGGTGGCGGTAGCGCAGGACCGCACGGGCCAGCTCGGGGAAGCGCAGGTTGAGCAGCCGCAGCACGAACAGCTCGTCCCAGAAGACGTGTCCCCGGTACGCCTCCCCGTGCAGCCCGCGGGCCGGGATCCCGACGTCCAGGTCGACGGAGTGCTCGGTGTAGGTCTGGAGCAGGTGGAACAGGTTCAGGTGCAGCGGGCCGGAGCCGTCGAAGTCGGCTTCGATCCGGCAACGGCGCCACAACTCGGCCCAGCGCAGGGTGTGTTCGGCCAGCAGCTCGTCGAAGCTCCCGGCCTCGGCGGCGAGTTGGCGGGAGGCGCGCAGCGGGGTCTCGATCGCCCGGTCACGGGAGGTGTGCACCGCGACCGTCTTCGTCACGGTGACGGGTCGGCCCGGATCGGCGTCCAGGGTGAGGAGGTGAGCCGCCCAGCCCTCGCGGCACTCGGTCGCCACCCGCGTCGCGGACGCGCTCACCCGGGCACACAGGGCGATCCGCAGCGGGGAGTTGGCCGCGTCGGCCTCCAGCCGGAGCAGCCCCGCCTCGTCCACCCCCTGACCGGCCGGGACGAGATGACGCTCGGTCAGCCCCCGGTAGCGGGCGACGCCGGTGTTGGCGACGTCACCGTCCAGACCCGAGCGGACCTCCAACGGGCCGGACCAGTTCTCCGCGGTGAAGGTGCTCTCCAGCGCGAGCAGGTGCGGCTGGGCCTGGCTGGCGAGGCGGCGCTGCACCAGCCGGGTCCGCCGCCCCCGCCCGTCGACCACCAGCGCGCTGCGGGTCAGCACGCCCCGGCGCAGGTCCAGCTCCACGGTCTGCTCGGTGGGCGGACCGGCGAACCACGTGCCGCCGGGTGCCCGGAAGGTCAGCGGCAGCCAGTTCGGGCAGTTGACCAGGTCCTCGTTCGTGACCATCCGCCCCGCGACCGCCGACTCCGCCTGGTCGTAGCAGCCGGCCAGGTACGTCCCCGGGTAGTGGACGCCGTCGGCGGCCGCCTCCGGCGCGGCGCCCCGGCTGACCAGGTACCCGTTGCCGACAGCGCACAACGCCTCCCGCAGCCCCTCCTCGCCCGGGTCGAAGCCCTGGTAGCGGAGCGTCCACGGGTCAGGCATGTCGGGGTGCCCCGTTGACGGGTATGGTGCCACGAGATGACCTCCCGTGCCGACTGGCCTGCCTCCAGTCTGCGCACCTCGCCGCGAGGGCGCTCGCCGCCTCGCTCAGTCACGGCGCCGCGCCGGGCCGCTCAGCGTGCGGGCGAGGACCCGGCACGACCAGCTGCCCACCCGGCACCAGGCCCGCGCCATGCCGCCGAGAGCCCGGTACCACGCGATGCCGAACGGGAGGGCGATGGCGAACCACGACGGGGGCGCCAGCTCGCCGGGCCGCTGGGCGCCCTCGGCCGCCCAGCGGCGGCACCGCGCGACGCCCCGACGGGTCCAGCGGGCGCAGCGTTCGGCGCGCTCGGACCAGCGGGCCGAGGCGCTTGGCAGTGCGGCGCTCCAGTGGTCACGGCGGCCCGCCATCGTCATGCCTCCTCCCGTACGGCCCGGTCAGCGCCCCAGACGTGCCGCCAGCCGCTCCGGGAGGGCGTCGCGGTTCGCCCGGGTGAGCTGGAGCACCTCGATGTCGGCGCGGCGTTTGAGGGTGTCGGTGAACGGGCCGTGCTGCGCCTGCACGGTGGCCACGACGTCGACGTCGGCGGCGAACAGCGCCCGGACGGCGTCCTCGAACGGGCGGTAGGCCAGCTCCATCCGTCCGAGTTCGTCGATGAGCACGAGCGTGCGCGCCGACCACGCCAGGGACGGCAGGGCCAGGCGCTCCATGACCCCCAGGTCGACGCCGTACCGCCCGACCCGGGGCGGCCCCGGGAGGTCGACATGGGCGAGCACGGCCCGCTCGCCCGACAGGGTCTCCAGTGCGAAGCCGACCCGGGCACCGCCCGTACGGATCTCCTCCGTGGTGAAGCTGGCGGCCTCCCGGGCTTGCAGCAGCACGGCAAGACGGCGGACCGCCGTGGTCTTCCCACTGCCGGGGCGTCCCTCCAGCAGGATCCTGGTCGGCATGGCGGGCTCTCCATCGGGCGGTCGAGTGGTGAACGGTCCCGTAACCAGCGTCTCCCCGCGCGGCTCCGGGCCGCAAAGCCGTTCGGCGCCCCGGGACGGGCGGTCGGCCCTCGCGGGACTCCGGTCCGACGTCGCGAGCCTGGGGGCGCTGCTGCGCCCGGCCTCGGTCGTGGAGGAAGAACAGCTGCGGGTCGCGGCCGTGGAGTCGCGGCCCGTGTCGCCCCCGATTGACCGTCCTGCGGACCGGGGGCAGGGTAGCTTGCCTGAAAGCCGTCCGTGCGTCCCGGCTGCCCGATCGACGCGAAGTCGATGCTGTCGCAAGGAAAGCGAGCCTCGCATGCCGAACCTGCTCGGCCGCCACCGCGCGGTCATGCCGAGGTGGGTGTCGCTCTACTACGACGAACCGATCGAGATCGTGAGCGGCACGGGGCGCCGCGTCACCGACTCCGACGGGCGCAGCTATCTCGACTTCTTCGGCGGCATCCTCACCAACATGCTCGGGTACGACGTGCCCGAGGTGCGGGAGGCCGTCGAGCGGCAGCTGCGCACCGGGGTTGCGCACACCTCAACGCTGTATCTCATCCGCGCTCAGGTGGAGTTGGCCGAGAAGATCGCGGAGCTGTCGGGCATCGCGAACGCCAAGGTGTTCTTCACCAACTCCGGCACCGAGGCCAACGAGACGGCGCTGCTGCTCGCCACCAATGCCCGCCGGTCCGACCAGGTGCTCGCCCTGCGCAACAGCTACCACGGACGCTCGTACGCAGCCACGGCCGTCACGGGCAACCGGAGCTGGAAGAACTCCTCGCTCTCGCCCGTCAACGTGCACTACCTGCACGGCGCCGACCGCGCACGCTTCCGGCACCTGTCGGACGAGGAGTTCCTGGCCTTCTGCGCGGACGATCTGCAGCACGTCCTGGACACGGCCACCGCCACCGACGTCGCCTGCCTGATCGTGGAGCCCGTCCAGGGCGTCGGAGGCTTCACCTCCGCACCGGACGGACTCCTCGCGAGATACCGGGAGATCCTGGACCGGTACGGGATCCTGCTGGTCTCGGACGAGGTGCAGACGGGCTGGGGCCGTACCGGAGAGTACTTCTGGGGTATCCAGGCCCATGGCGTGACGCCTCACATCATGACCTTCGCGAAGGGCCTGGGAAACGGCTTCGCGATCGGCGGTGTCGTCGCGGACGGCACGTTGATGGACGCGCTTCCGGCCAACGGCATCTCCACTTTCGGCGGCAACCCGATCGCGACGGCGGCTGCCAGGGCCACACTCGACCACCTGCTCGCCCACGACCTGCAGGCCAACGCACACCGGCTCGGCCAGCTGCTGATCGACGGCCTGCGGACCGCGGCGGAACGGCTTCCGGCCGTGCGAGACGTCCGGGGCAAGGGCCTGATGTTCGCCGTCGACCTGATCGACCCCGGCACGGGAGCGCCGAGCCCGTCGCTGGCCGCCAGGGTGTTGGAGCACGCGAAGGAGCGGGGCCTGCTCATCGGCAAGGGCGGCCTCTACGGCCACACCCTGCGGATGGCTCCCCCGCTCACCCTGACCGAGGACGAGGCCAGGGAAGGGCTCGGCATCCTCGTCGACTCGCTTGCTGCCGCCTGCTGACATCACGTTGTGCGGCTGGCGGATGCGGCGGAGGACCCGGATGTCCTCCGAACGAGCGTCCAGCCGCTCGAACACGGCTGGACAGTCTCCCATCCGGGCAACTGACCCGGTCTGCGAGGAGCCCCGGTGCCGTTGTCCGGTCAACTCCTGCCGCCTACACCATGATGGCCGGCTCCGCCAGCGCTGGTGTCACCAGGGGCGAAGCGGGCGAAGTCGAGGTTCGATGGAGGGACATCCGGGGCTGCCGCCGGCCCGCGTCCAGGTTGGTGGCAGCCGGCGGCGGATGTCCGGTCCTCAGACGATGAGGTGCCATGGGAAGGAGATGAGCCATGGAGAGCCACGAGGAGGTCCTGAACGACGGGCGGTGTCCGCACCCGAGCCCGCGACGGCCGCTTCCACCCGCGGCCTCGTCACCCGCCACCGCACCGAGCGCGGGGATGCGCCCAGTGCCGGGCCGGCTGCCGAGGAAGAGGCGTGGCAGGCTGGTAGCGGCCGTCACCGCCGTCCTGACCGGCGCTGTCATGGTGGCCGGCGCGCCCCCGTCGAGCGCGGTCTCCGCCGCTGTCCCGGCCTATCAGCAGCAACTGGGCAACGACTGCGAGGCGTCCTCCCTGCGCATGGCCCTGGCCGCACGGGGGGTGCAGGCGTCGGACCAGGACGTGCTCGAACACATCGGCGTCGACCTGGCGCATCCCCAGGCAGGGGTTTCCGGGCCGCTGTCCGGGGACCCGTTCCGGGCCTTCGTGGGAGACCCCGACGGCTCGGAAGCGGCCGGCACCGGCTTCGGCGTGTACTATCCGCCGATCGCCCAGGCCGCGCAGTCCTACGGCCTGTCCGTGGCGGCGGCCGGACAGGGGATCTCCCCCGCCCAGCTGCGCAGCGCGGTTGCCGCGGGACACCTGGCGATCGTCTGGGTCGACTACAACTGGCGTGACGTCGCGGCGGGCTCGTACACCGCGTACGACGGCCGCGTGGTGCCCTACGCCGGCCCGTCCGAGCACACTGTCGTCGTGACCGCGGTCAGCAACGGACAGTATCTGGTCAACGACCCGGCCCGCGGGCAGTTGCAGATAAGCGAGGCGGCGTTCGAGGCCGGGTACGCCAGCTACGGCGACATGGCGGTCATCGTCGAGTGACCGCTCCGCCCCGGTCGGACCCGCGTCGGGGCGGCAGCCGGCCTGCCCGTAACCAGGGTCTCCCTCCGCGACTCCGGGCCGCCGTTCGGCGCCCCGGGACGGGGCCGGTCGGCCCTCGCGCGACGCCGCGCCGACGCGGAGGCTGGAGGGGTAGCACGGCGACGGCCGAGGAGGCGCCATGTCCATCGTCCACCCGCCGCACACCACCGCCGAGGCGCTGCTGGCCGACGGCACCACGGTGGAACTGCGGCCGCTCGGGCCGCAGGACCACCGGGCCGTGCTCGAGCTGCACGCCGAAGGGTTGTCCGAGGAGAGCCGGCGGCTGCGCTTCTTCGGGGCGAGCCGCAACGCACCCACGCAGGCCGCCGACCGGCTGTGCGGGTCGCCGCGGGCCGGTCTGCTGGCGCTCGGTGCCTGGGTGGGGGAGGAGCTGATCGGTGAGGCGGACTGCGACCTGCTGGACGACCCGCCGGACACGGCGGAGCTGGCGCTCGCGGTGGCCGACCGCTGGCACCACCGGGGCGTCGGCACCCTGCTGCTGGAACACCTGGTGCACGCCGCCCGGGTGGCCGGCATCCGCTTCTTCGAGGCCGACACGCTGTTCGGCAACCGGGCCGTCCACCAGGTCTTCGCCGACCTCGGGCTGCCGGTCGAGCGCCGCTACGCACTGGGCGAGGTGAGGATCCGGGTGCCGCTGGACGAGAGCGACGAGCGCTACCGCTCGGCCGTGGACGAACGCGGCCGCCGCGCCGACGTCGCGAGCCTGGGGGCGTTGCTGCGCCCGGGTTCGGTCGCGGTGGTCGGGGCGTCCCGGCGGTCGGGCTCGGTCGGGCGGACCGTCCTCGGGAAGATCCGGCGGGGCGGCTTCGCGGGCGCGGTCTGGGCGGTCAACCCGCATGCCCGGGAGATCGACGGCGAGCCCGCCTACCCGAGCGTCCGCGCGCTGCCCGCCGTGCCGGACCTGGCCGTGCTGGCCGTGCCCGTGGGTGCCGTCCCCGGGGTGGCCGAGGAGTGCGGCGCCGCCGGGGTCCGGGCGCTGGTGGTGCTCACCTCCGGCCTCGGGGCGCAGGAGGCCCGCCGGCTGATGCGGGCCTGCCGCCGGCACAGCATGCGCCTGGTCGGACCGAACAGCCTGGGCATGGCCCAGACCGACCCCACCGTCCGGCTGGACGCCGAGTTCGGCGGTGCCTTCCCCAGGCCGGGCAGCGCCGGGGTGGCCGTGCAGAGCGGCGGTGTGGGGATCGCGCTGCTCCAGCGACTGGCCTGGCTGGGCATCGGGGTGTCGAGCTTCGTCTCGCTCGGCGACAAGTACGACGTGAGCGGCAACGACCTGCTGCAGTGGTGGGAGGAGGACGATCGCACCGACCTCGCGCTGCTCCACCTGGAGTCCTTCGGCAGCCCGCGCGCCTTCGCCCGGACCGCCCGCCGGGTCACCCGAACCATCCCGGTGCTGACCGTCGACGCCGGTCGATCCGCCGCCGGCCGCCGTGGTGCCGCCTCGCACACCGCTGCCGCCGCCACCCCCACCGTCACCCGGGAGGCGCTGTTCCGGCAGGCGGGCATCACGGCCACCCGCAGCATCGACGAACTCGTCGCCGCCGCCGCCCTGTTGCACGCCCAGCCGCTACCCGCACCGCGCGGCGCGGTCGCCGTGGTGTCCAACGCGGGCGGCATCGGCATCCTGGCCGCCGACGCCTGCGTCGAGGCCGGGCTGGTCGTGCCGGAACTCCCGGCGGAACTGGGGAAGTCGCTCCCGCCCGGCGCCTCCGTCCGCAACCCGGTGGACACCACGGCGGCGGTTCGCCCCACTGAACTCGCACTGTTCCTAAGGGCGTTGGAGCGCGAGGAAGTCGTCGACGCGATCCTGGTGTGCCTGGCGCCGACGGCGCTGTGCGAGACCCCCGGCCAGGACCCGGTGCACGCCCTGTTGGAGGGCCCGGCTCGGCGCCGCGTCCCGATCGCGGCCGTGCTGCTCGAGCAGCAGGTGCCCGTCCAGTACCGCACCTGCGCCGACGGCGGCAGCCTCCCGGCCTACTCCGACAGCCTCTCCGCCGCCCGCGCCCTCGCCCACGCCCGGGACCGCGCCCGCTGGCTGGCCGAACCGCCGCCCGAGCCCGCAGCCGCCTCGGACTGCGACCGCCGCGCCGCCCGCAGTGTGGTGGACGGCTACCTCACCTCCCACCCCGAGGGCGGCTGGCTCGACCCGCTGTCGACCGCCGACCTGCTGGAGGCCTACGGGTTGCCGCTGACCACCTCGGTGTGGGCCCACGACGAGCACACGGCCTCCGTCGCCGCCACCGGCCTGCGCCGGCTCGGGCACGAGGGGAAGGTCGCCCTGAAAGCGTACTGGCCCGGGCAGGTCCACAAGAGCGCTGCGGGTGCCGTCCGCACCGGACTGGCGACCGATGCCGAAGTGCGGTCCGCCTACCGGGAGTTCGCGCGGGAGTTCGGCCCCGAGCTGGCAGGAGCTGTGGTCCAGCCGATGGCCGTCCCCGGCGTGGAACTGCTCGCGGGTGTGGTCCAGGACCAGGTGTTCGGCCCGCTGGTCGTCCTCGGCCTGGGCGGCACCGCCGCCGACCTGCTGGCCGACCGGGTGGCCCGGCTCGCCCCGCTGAGCGAGCGCGACCTGGCCGCCATGCCCGCCGAACTGCGCAGCGCACCAATGCTGTTGGGAAACGGCGGGGTGCCGTCCGTCGACCTCGCCGCAGTACGGTCCGTCCTCGCCCGGCTGTCCCGGCTCGCTGACGACTTCCCGGAGCTGGTCGAGGCCGACCTCAACCCCGTCATCGCCCGCCCGGACGGGGCGGTCTGCGTGGACGCCAGGGTCCGCCTCGAACGCCGGCCGTCCTTCGACCCCTACCTGCGACAGCTGCGGCGCCCTGCGGCCGCCGAAGGGCAGTGAACACCGTGAAGCACAGCATCCTCGACGGCACGGCGGCCGACACCTTTCCGGCCGCCGAGCCCGCCCGCCCACCCGGTCGAGTCGCCGTCCGCGACTGCATGACCCGCCCCGGCATCGCCGTCACCCCCGACACCGACTTCCCCACTGTGGCCGCCGTGTTGAGCGCCTCCCGGCGCGGCATCGTGCCCGTGGTGTCCGCCGACGGCACCGTCGCCGGCGTGGTCGCCGGCTCCGACCTGCTCGCCGCGTACGCCGAACAGGACCCGCAGCACGAGCTGCTCGCCCGCGACCTGATGGCCGCCCCGGCGGTCACCGTCACCGAGGACACGAGCGTCGCCGGCGCGGTGGCCCTGCTGGTCGAACACGCCCTGCACCACCTGCCCGTCGTGGACACCGACGGCCGCCTGACCGGCCTGCTCTCCTCGCACGACCTCCTCGACGGCCTGCGCCGCGAGGACGAGGCCATCGGCTCCGAGGCGCTCGCCCTGGCCCTCACCCCCGGCACCGGTGTCGTCCCAGGCTCCCTGCACGTCCGCTGCGAACGCGGCCTGCTCTCGGTCAGCGGCCGCACCCGCACCCGCGGCGACGCCGCCGCGCTCTGCCTCCAGATCGCCCGTATCGACGGCCTCGTCGCCCTGGCCGACCACCTGGTGTGGGACCTGGACGACACCGAACCGGCTCCGGGGGCGGAATGCGAGTGAAATCGCCCATTCAGTGACAGAGTTGGGCCTTCGTCGGTGTGGGACCGACCCGGCAAAGGAGCGTACGTCCCGCCCACCGGCGCCGGGGCCGTACGGGAACCGTCATTTCTCGTCCGCAGGCTCCGGAGTCGCCAGCAGCCGGGCCAGCCGGCCCTGGCTCGCCACCACGTACCCGATGCCGATTCCGAGCGTGATGGCCGTGAACACCACGATGAGCCAGCTGAGCAGGGTGAAGACCAGACCGAGCGGGCCGAACTGCGTCACGCTGCGGTTCAGCGAGCGGGGGATGTAGAGCTGCGATCCCGAGGCGAGCGCCGTCAGTCCGGCACTGGTCAGCGCGGCCCCCGGCAGCAGCGGGAGCCAGGGGACCCGGCCGCCGAGCAGCAGGTGCTGTGTCCACCACCAGAGCAGAGTGGCCGTGACCAGGTAGAGGAAGATCCCGAGGCCGTTGCCCACCCCGAATCCGGACCGTACCTGCCCCTGGACGGTCAGGCCGGCGAGCCACACCAGTAGCCAGGCGAGCCACCGCCATGCTGCCAAACGTCCCGACAGATGGGGCAGGTGCCAGCTCCGCTCGCACAGACGTTGCAGTACCCGGCTGCAACTCGTGGCCGAGAGCAGGGTCACCAGGACTCCGACGCCGCCGAAGGCCTTGGCGGTGGCGGTCTGGCTGTCGGTCTGGAGCACCTGTTTGATCTCGTCGAGCGAGGCGCCGTGGAGCCCCAGGACGGTCCGCAGGGACTCGGAGACGCTGGTGCGCACCTCGTGGGGCATGAAGGCGGCCAGCACGAACAGCACCGGGATGGCGGTCAGGAACGTCTGCGCCGCGAGGCGGGTGGCGATGTCCAGAACACGGATGTGGATCAGCTGCGCCAGGAGTCGGCGCAGGAACGGGGCATCGCGCAGCGTGGCCGTCCGCCCCCGCAGCCAGGCGGATCTGGTGCGGATCCAGTGAGCGCGGCTGGGCTGACCACGCTGCTCCGCCACTCCGCTCTCCCTCCGGTGTCGGCACCCCGGTCGCCGCTGCGGTTCGTCGCCGATGCGAGCACCTCGGATTCCGTCCAAGACTGGGCGACGGGATAGCGTCCGGCATCCCGGGTGGACCGCCGTTCGGCGCAACGGCGCGGGCTTCACCCATCCTGCGGCTGGTGGTGACCGGCATCGTCTTCTGGATCGCCCATGTCTCCTCCGGGCGGCCTAGCCCGGAGTGCCGGGCGTCGGGGCTTACGGGGCAATGGTGGTCAGCGGCGTTTCGGCCGCGTGGAGTGGTGGGAGTCCCGATGAACGAGCCGCCAGGGCCTGCGTCCGTGCCGGGAGCTGGTGGGGCGGGGGACGGTGGTCCGCCTTCCGGGGGTGGGCGGTCGTCGAGGGTGGGGCGGATCGTGATGAGTACCGTCTCGGCGGTGTTGATCACGTTGACGTGCATTCTGGTGCCGGTCTCGTTGTTGACCGTGTGGGTGCATGACATCGTGCTGGATACCGACCGGTACGTTGCCACGGTCGCTCCGCTGGCCCGCGATCCTGCGGTTCAGGACGCGGCGGTCGACCGGATCACGCACGCGGTGGACGTGAGGGTGGACGGTCCGGCGGTCACGTCTGATCTGGCCGCGTGGTTGCAGTCGCGGGGCGTGCCGCCACGGGCCGCGGCGGCGGTCAAGTGGTTGGGGCCCAAGCTCGACGACGCGGTGAACCAGGTGGTGACCAAGGCGGCGACGGAGGTTGTGCACAGTGACACGTTCGTGACGGTGTGGACGCAGGCCAACCGTTTCGCCCATGCGGCGGTGGTCCAGGCGCTCACCGGGCATGGTCGGGGCGCGGTGGAGGTCACGGACGGGACGGTGAGCCTTGATGTCGGGGCGGTTGTGGACCGGCTGAAGGAGGAGCTGGTGGCCGCGGGGCTGTCGCCGGCGGAGAAGATCCCGGACGTGAACAAGCGGCTGGTGTTGTTCCAGTCCGACAAGCTGGCGAAGATCCGACGAGCCGCGCACGCCCTGGATGTGGTGGGCAACTGGGTGCCCGTGGTGACCGTGCTGCTCGGTGTGATCGGCGTCCTGTTGGCGCGGCGTAGGCGTCGGGCGTTGGTGACCACGGCTCTGGGTGCGGCCGGCGGTTGTCTGCTGATGGCCATCGCCCTGGTGGTGGCCCGTCACTACTATCTCGATCACCTGCCTTCCGCGGTGCAGTCCCCGGCGGCCGCGGCGGCGGTCTTCGACACTTTGCTGCACTTCCTGCGGATCAGTCTGCGCACCGGGATCGTGCTGGGCGTGGCGGTGGCGCTCGGTGCCTACTCGTCCGGTGCGGGGCGGTTGCCGCAGGCGGCCCGGGGGCGGGTGGACAGCGTCGCGGAGTCGGTCGCCGGCTGGGGTGACCGGCACGGTGTGCGCACCGGGCGGGCCGGTGCCTGGACCGATGCCCACTGCCGTTGGCTGGTTCTCGCGGTGGTCCTGGTCCTGGTCCTGGCCCTGGTGTTCGCCCTGTGGAACCATCCGACCGCGCTGACCGTGCTGCTACTGCTCGCCGTCCTCCTCGTGGTGCTCGCCGTCCTGGCACTGCTCGCCGCCTCCGGACGGGTCGCCACCTCCACGGACCGGCAGACGGGAAGGCGCGGGACCGGTGAGTGACGCCGGGCGGGCCGGTGCGGCGATGGCCGGTGTCACCGCCGCCTACGCGCTCGCCTCGCGACGCCTGGCCTGTTCCGGGACGACTCGCCGGGCGGCTGGGCCAAGCCCGGGTGGACGATTTCCCATCGTCCGACCCGGTGCGGTTCGCGGTGTGGACGCGCAGAATCGGTGGTGCCACTGTCCGCGCACGTCAGGGAGCAGGCCATGGACACGCCCCAGCCCGTAC
>NZ_JBSFJV010000140.1:0-14370 GCF_053598235.1 Kitasatospora sp. NPDC001159 | reverse complement strand
AAACGCACAGAGCGATCCGAATCGCAGACCAGACCTTCCAACGGCGTTGTCACGTTGGTGGCGGCGTGGTCGCCTGAGGGTCTGACACGAAAATAACGTCTGACTGACCGCGGGCCGGTGGTGATCACGCGGCTTCGATGGGTTCGAAGCGGACGGTCAGGCCGAGGGCGTTTGCTTGCCGGGTGATGCGGCGGAGGGCGCGTTCGGGGTCGTGCTTGGTGTAGTAGTCGCCGCCGAGGTCGTGGAAGGGGACGTCGTTGGTGAGGATGTGCCAGGCGGCGGTCAGCAGGGTGTGTTCGAGTGCAACGAGGGCCTTCTTCTTGCCCAGGCGGGGCATGAGCCGCATGTAGCGGGCACCGAGGTAGGTGCGATCCCGGGTGCGGGAGGCCGCCATCGCGGCGGTGCCGAGCGCTGCGTTGAGCCAGCGGTTGCCGTGGCGTCTGCGCCCCGACTTGTGCTTGCCCGCGGACTCGTGATGCCCGGGGCAGACCCCGCCTCCACCTGACCACGCGGTCACCCGGGCGCTGCTCGCCGAGCTCGGGGAGCCGCTGGTCTCCAGCACGCTGCTGCTCCCCGGGGAGGAGGAGCCCATGACGCAGGGGTGGGAGACCAAGGAGCGGCTCGACCACGTGCTGGACGCCGTGGTGGATTCCGGCGACTGCGGCACTGTCCCGACGACCGTGGTCGACTTCTCCGGCGGCGAGGCGGAGATCGTCCGCCGGGGGCCGGCGACCCCGCGCGCTTCGAGTAGCCCAGGGACAGGCGATGCTGCTGCGGACAGGCCGGGGTGCCGAGCCCGCAGGACAGTGAGGTAGGCGCGGCCTCGGCCACCGTCCAGCCGTTCCTGCACTCCAACGACGCCAGTCACGATTAGGTTTCGGCCACCCTCACCCTCTTGCCTCCGCCTCATGTAATCGTTTCCAATCCTTCCTGCGGCCACGGCGTGGAATCGATTACACGACTCCACGGCTATACCGTCGCCCGTTCCACCAGGGAGTCTCACGAGGAGGTGAGCCGACGTTGGCGAGTATCAAGGATGTCGCAGCCGCGGCCGGGGTGTCCGTGGCCACGGTGTCGCGTGTCCTGAATGCGCACCCGTCGGTCAGCGCGGACGCACGCACGCGTGTGCTCGCCGTCGTCGAGGAGCTGGGGTACCGGCCGAACGCCGTCGCCCGCTCTCTGCGAACCGATCAGACCCGCACCCTCGGGCTCGTGATCAGCGACGTGCTGAATCCCTACTTCACCGAGCTGGCCCGCTCGGTCGAGGAGGAGGCACGGGCGCTCGGGTACAGCGTGATCATCGGGAACGCCGACGAGCAGCCCGAGATCCAGGATCATCACGTGCGGAACCTGCTGGAGCGGCGGATCGACGGGCTGCTCGTCTCGCCCACCGACGGCGGGTCGCCGCTCATGCTCGACGCCGCCCGCGCCGGGACCCCCATGGTGTTTGTGGACCGGTGGATCCCGGGCGTGGACGTGCCCGTCGTACGGGCTGACGGACGGGCCGCCATCCGGGATCTAGTCGCCCATCTCCACTCCCTCGGGCACCGGCGGCTCGCCATCATCGCCGGGCCCGCCGCCACCACGACCGGCAGTGAGCGCGTCGAGGCCTTCCGGGCCGCGCTCGCCGAGTACGGGCTTGCGCTCCCCGACGCCTACACAGGCCAGGGCGACTTCCAGGCCGCGAGCGGGCGGCGGGTCACCGAGGGGTTCCTGGACCTCCCCGAGCCACCGGACGTCGTCTTCGCCACCGACAACCTCATGGCACTCGGCGCCCTGGACTCCGTACGCGCGCGTGGGCTGCGTGTCCCGGACGACATCGCGCTGGCCGCGTTCGACGACATCCCCTGGTTCGTGCACACCGACCCGCCCGTCACCACGATCGCCCAGCCGACCAGTGAGCTGGGACGGGCCGCCGTACGGGCCCTGATCGACCGCATCGAGGGGCGGACACCCCGGTCCGTGACCCTGCCCGCCCGGCTCGTCGTGCGCCGGTCGTGCGGTGAGCCACCCGCCCCGGCCACCAGCCCATCCCCCGCCCCATCCCCCGCCCAGTCCCCCTCCCCAGTGCAAAGGAGCACATCGTGAGCAACCCGGACGAGTTGCTGCGCATCGAGGGCATGCGCAAGACCTTCCCCGGCGTGGTCGCGCTCGACGGCGTCGACTTCGATCTGCGCCGGGGCGAGGTCCATGTGCTGCTCGGTGAGAACGGCGCTGGCAAGAGCACGCTGATCAAGATGCTCTCCGGCGCATATACGCCCGATGCCGGCCGGATTCGCGTCGACGGCCAGGAAGTGCGTATCCATGGTACGCAGGACGCCGAGCGGCTCGGAATCGCCACCATCTACCAGGAGTTCAACCTCGTTCCCGACCTGACCGTCGCCGAGAACATCTTTCTCGGGCGGCAGCCTCGCCGCTTCGGGATGATCGACCGGAAGAAGATGGAGGCCGACGCCGAAGCCCTCCTCGCGCGCGTGGCTGTGAAGGTGTCACCGCGCGCGCGTGTGCGTGAACTCGGTATCGCCCGGCTGCAGATGGTCGAGATCGCCAAGGCGCTCAGCCTGGACGCACGCGTGCTCATCATGGACGAGCCGACCGCCGTGCTCACCTCGGAGGAGGTGGAGAAGCTCTTCGGCATCGTGCGCTCGCTGCGCGAGGACGGGGTCGGGGTCGTCTTCATCACCCATCACCTGGAGGAGATCGCCGCCCTGGGAGACCGGGTCACCGTCATCCGGGACGGCAAGAGCGTCGGGCAGGTTCAGGCCTCCACGCCCGAGAACGAGCTCGTACGGCTTATGGTCGGGCGGTCCATCGAGCAGCAGTACCCGCGCCAACGGCCCGACCGTGGCCCGGCGTTGCTGTCCGTCGAAGGGCTTACCCGGGACGGGGTCTTCCACGACGTCGACTTCGAGGTGCACGCCGGCGAGGTCGTCGGTATCGCCGGGCTCGTCGGAGCCGGGCGGACCGAGGTCGTACGGGCCGTGTTCGGGGCCGACCCCTACGACGGCGGGGCCGTCACCGTCTCCGGCACACAGCTCAAGCGGTATGACGTGAGCGCCGCCATGGCCGCCGGGATCGGGCTCGTGCCCGAGGACCGCAAGGGACAGGGGCTCGTGCTCGACACCTCCGTCGAGGAGAACCTCGGGCTCGTCACCATGCGGGCCGCCACCCGGGGCGGGCTCGTGGACCGCAAGGCGCAGCACGTCGCCGCGGAGCGCATCGCCCGGCAGCTGGGGGTGCGGATGGCGGGCCTCGGGCAGCATGTGCGAACCCTGTCCGGCGGCAACCAGCAGAAGGTCGTCATCGGCAAGTGGCTGCTGGCCGACACCAAGGTGCTGATCCTCGACGAGCCGACGCGCGGGATCGACGTCGGCGCCAAGGTCGAGATCTACCAGCTGATCAATGAACTGACCGCCGCCGGGGCCGCCGTACTCATGATCTCCAGCGATCTGCCCGAGGTACTCGGCATGAGCGACCGGGTGCTGGTCATGGCCCAGGGCCGGATCGCCGGCGAGCTCGCCGGCGACGAGGCCACCCAAGACGCCGTCATGTCCCTCGCCGTCTCCACCCCCACCACCGAGAAGACCGAGAAGACCCAGAAGGAGGCCATCCGTGGCCACTGACACGCTGAGCACGACGGGCGCGACGGGTGCTCCCGGCGGCCTGCGCCGGCTGCTCCTCGACAACGGCGCGCTCACCGCGCTGATCGTCCTGGTTATCGCCCTGTCGGCGCTCTCCGGGGACTTCCTGACCACCGACAATCTGCTCAACATCGGTGTCCAGGCCGCCGTTACGGCGATCCTCGCCTTCGGCGTGACCTTCGTGATCGTCTCGGCCGGTATCGATCTGTCGGTCGGGTCGGTGGCCGCGCTCTCGGCAACCGTGCTGGCCTGGAGCGCGACGCAGCACGGGGTGCCGGTGGTGCTCGCGGTGCTTCTCGGCCTCGCCACGGGTGTCGTGGCCGGGCTGGTGAACGGTTTCCTCATCGCCTATGGCAAGCTGCCGCCGTTCATCGCGACGCTGGCGATGCTGTCCGTGGGCCGTGGTCTCGCGCTGGTGATCTCGCAGGGCTCGCCGATCGCCTTCCCGGGCTCGGTCTCGCATCTCGGTGACACGCTCGGCGGCTGGCTGCCGGTGCCCGTCCTGGTCATGGTGGTCATGGGGCTGATCGCGGCCCTCGTCCTCAACCGGACGTACATCGGCCGCTCGATGTACGCCATCGGCGGAAACGAGGAGGCGGCCCGGCTGTCGGGGCTAGGCGTGTCGAAGCAGAAGCTCGCCATCTACGCCCTGTCCGGTCTGTTCGCGGCCATCGCCGGCATCGTGCTGGCCTCCCGGCTGTCCTCGGCGCAGCCGCAGGCCGCCAGCGGCTACGAGCTGGACGCGATCGCGGCGGTCGTCATCGGCGGTGCCTCGCTCGCGGGCGGCACCGGCAAGGCGTCCGGCACGCTGATCGGCGCGCTGATCCTCGCGGTGCTCCGCAACGGCCTCAACCTCCTGTCCGTGTCGGCGTTCTGGCAGCAGGTCGTGATCGGCATCGTCATCGCGCTGGCGGTGCTGCTGGACGCCGTGCGCCGCAAGGCCGGGGCGACCGCGGGCGGTACTCCGGATGGCAGAGGCAAGCAGGCGGCGACGTACGCGCTCGCGGCCGTCGTGGCCGTGGCGGTCGTCGGCGCGACCTCCTTCCTGCACAGCGGGTCCTCGTCCGCCGCGACCCCGCGCATGGGTCTGTCGCTGTCCACCCTCAACAACCCCTTCTTCGTGCAGATCCGGGCCGGCGCCCAGGCGGAGGCGAAGAAGCTGGGCGTGGACCTGACCGTCACCGACGCCCAGAACGACGCCTCGCAGCAGGCCAACCAGCTGCAGAACTTCACCAGTACGGGCCTCGGCGCGATCATCGTCAACCCGGTGGACTCGGACGCGGCGGGCAACTCGGTCCAGGCCGCCGGCAAGGCGAAGATCCCGGTCATCGCCGTCGACCGGGGCGTCAACAAGGCCGATGTGAACGCCTTGGTGGCCTCCGACAACGTGGCCGGCGGTGAGCTGGCCGCCAAGTCGATCGCCGAGAAGCTCGGCGGCAGCGGCAAGATCGTCATCCTGCAGGGCCTGGCGGGTACGTCGGCGGCCCGGGAGCGGGCGGCGGGATTCGCGCAGGGTCTGCAGGCCTACCCCGGTATCCAGGTGGTGGCCGAGCAGCCCGCCGACTTCGACCGCACCAAGGGCCTCGACGTGATGTCCAACCTGCTCCAGGCCCACCCGGACGTCCGGGGCGTCATCGCCGCCAACGACGAGATGGCGCTCGGCGCGGTCAAGGCGCTCGGCTCCAACGCCGGTACGTCGGTCCAGGTCGTCGGCTTCGACGGCACCCCGGACGGCCTGACCGCGGTGAAGGACGGCACGCTGTACGCGTCGGTCGCCCAGCAGCCCTCGGAGCTGGGAAGGATCGCCGTGGACAACGCGCTGCAGGCCGTACAGGGCAAGAAGGTCGAGTCGATGGTGAAGGTGCCGGTGAAGGTGGTCACGCAGGACAACGTGGCCGGATTCAGCGGCTGACGACGGACGGCTCGGGCGGGCGGTCGTACACCACGAGGTACATCGTGGGTGGCGGCCGTCCGCCCGGGGGCGGTTCAGCGCAATCACGGGGAACAAGGGGAGTCAACTGATGTACGACTACGACCTGTTGGTCGTGGGGTCGGCCAACGCTGACCTGGTGATCGATGTCGAGCGGCGGCCGGCCGCCGGTGAGACGGTGCTCGGCGGCGACCTCGCCGTCCACCCGGGCGGCAAGGGCGCCAACCAGGCGGTCGCCGCCGCCCGGCTCGGTGCGGGTACGGCCCTGCTGGCGCGGGTCGGCGACGACGGCCACGGCCGGCTGCTGCTTGGCTCCCTGCGCTCGGCGGGCGTCGACACGACCGGCGTGCTGGTGGGCGGGGCGCCGACGGGCGTGGCGCTGATCACCGTCGACCCTGGAGGGGACAACAGCATCGTGGTGTCCCCGGGTGCCAACGCCCGGCTCACCCCGGCGGACGTCCGCGCGGCAAGTAGCCTCTTCCACGCCTCCCGGGTGGTGTCGGCGCAGCTGGAGATCCCACTGAAGACGGTCGTGGCGGTCGTACGGCAGCTGTCCCCGGACAGCCGCTTCGTCCTGAACCCGTCACCGCCGCAGCCGCTGCCCGCGGAGGTGCTGGCGGCCTGCGACCCGCTGATCGTCAACGAGCACGAGGCCCGGGTGATTCTGGGCGACGCATGCGTGAGCGAGGAGCCCGAGGACTGGGCGAAGCTGCTGCTGGCCAAGGGGCCACGCTCGGTGGTGGTGACGCTAGGCGCGCAGGGGGCGCTGGTGTGCGACTCGTCGGGGGTGACGCGGGTCGCGTCGGTGAAGGTGGACGCGGTGGACACGACGGGGGCGGGCGACGCCTTCACCGCCGCGCTGGGCTGGAAGCTGGGCGCGGATGCGGGTCTCGCCGAGGCGGCGGGGTACGCGGCCCGGGTCGGCGCGGCTGCCGTGACGAAGCGGGGCGCGCAGGAGTCGTACCCGACGGCGGAGGAGGTCGACGCGCTGTGAGGAAGGCAGGGATCCTCAACCGCCATCTGGCTGGCGCCATAGCGGAGTTGGGGCATGGGGACGGGGTGTTGGTGTGCGACGCCGGTATGCCGATCCCGGCCGGGCCGCGCGTGGTGGACCTGGCGTTCCGGGCCGGGGTGCCGTCGTTCGCGGAGGTGCTGGACGGACTGCTGGCCGAACTGGTGGTGGAGGGCGCGACGGCGGCAGAGGAGCTGCGCGGGCCCAACCGGGCCCTGCTGGACGACCACTTCCGGGACCTGGAGCTGGTCCCGCACGAGCGGCTGAAGGAACTCTCGGCCGGAGCCCGGCTGGTGGTCCGCACGGGGGAGGCGCGGCCGTACGCCAATGTGCTGCTGCGGTGCGGGGTGTTCTTCTAGCCGGCTAGTACTCCAGCCGGACTTCTCCATTCCCGCTGGTCAACGGCCTGGGAGTGGGGAGTGTAGCGAGGGGGGAGCGGGTGCGGGACGGTCTTGGCCGCCCCGTCCCACCGACGGGAAGCCGCCCGCGCTGCGCTTCCTGCTGCTGCGGCTCGGCGCCGAGCGGCACGTGCTGATCCTCAATCACCACCACATCCGGTGGGACGGCTGGTCCAACGCCCTGCTGATGGGCGAGCTGTTCACGCTCTACCAGCACGGTGGGGACGCCACCGGACTGCCCCGGGTCGCCCCGTACAAGAGCTACCTGGCCTGGGCCGCCGCCCAGGACCGGGGCGCCGCCGAGGCGGCCTGGCGGGAGGCGCTGACCGGGCTGGAGGAGCCCGGCCTGGTGGCCCTCGCCGAAGGGGAGCGGGCCGCCGTGCTGCCCGGCCGGGTCGAGCGGGAGCTCACCGAGCCGGCCACCGCCGAACTGGGCGCGCTCGCCCGCCGTCTCGGCGTGACCGTCAACACCGTGGTGCAGGCCGCCTGGGGCCTGCTGGTCGCCCAGCTGACCGGGCGCGACGACGTGGTGTTCGGTGCGACCGTCTCCGGCCGCCCGGCCGAACTGCCCGGCGTGGAGCGGATGGTCGGGCTGTTCATCAACACCCTGCCGGTGCGGGTGCGGACCTCCGCCGCCGAGCCGGTCGCCGGGCTGATCACCCGGCTGCAGGCCGAGCAGTCCGCGCTGCTGCCGCACCAGCACGTCGGCCTCGCCGAGGTGCAGCGCTGGTCCGGCCTGGGCGAACTCTTCGACACCAACGTGGTGTTCGAGAACTACCCGCTGGACGCCGAGTCGCTCGCAATGACCGGTTCGGCCGTCACCGTGACCGCCGCCGACAGCCGGGAGGCCACCCACTACGCGCTGAACCTCGCGGTCGTCCCGGGCGCCCGGCTCAGCCTGCGGCTGGACCACCGCCCCGACCTCTTCGACTCCGCCGCCGCCCACCGCCTGCTCGGCCGACTCGCCGACCTGCTGCACCAGTTCACGACCGACGCCGACCAGTCGGTCGGCCGGCTGCGGCTGGTGGACGCCGACGAGCGGCACCGCCAGCTCGTCGCCTGCAACGACACCGCCGCCGAGCTGCCCGGCACCACCCTGGCCGAGCTGTTCCAGGCCCGCGTCACCGCCACCCCTGACGCCGTCGCCCTGCTGTTCGACGGCGGAGAGCTCAGCTACCGCGAACTCAACGCCCGCGCCAAACCGCCTCGCCCGGCACCTGGTCGAGCGGGGCGTCCGGCCGGAGACCGGCGTCGCACTGCTGATGCGCCGCTCCCCCTTCCTGGTGGTGGCGATCCTCGCCGTCGTCAAGGCCGGCGGCTTCTACGTGCCGCTCGACGCCCGCTACCCGCTCGCCCACCGCCGGCTCATCCTTGCCGAGACGGCCGCCCGGGTGCTGCTCACCGACCGGGACCTCGCCGAGGATGCGCGCGGCCTCGACGAGAGCGGCGAACTGCCCGTGCTGGTGGTCGAGGAGCTGCCCGCCGACGGCGACCCGACCGACCTCGCGGTGCCCGCCGCCGGGGGCCGGCTCGCCTACGTGATGTACACCTCCGGCTCCACCGGCCGTCCCAAGGGCGTGGCCGCCACCCACCAGGGCGTCGTCGCCCTGGCCACCGACCGCCGTTTCACCGGCGGCGCCTACGCGCGTGTCCTGCTGCACGCGCCGTACTCCTTCGACGCCTCCACCGCCGAGCTGTGGGTGCCGCTGCTGGCCGGCGGGCAGCTCGCGGTCGCCCCTGACGGCGTGCTCTCCGCCCAGGATGGCTGGTCCCTGGGCGTCCTGATCGACGAGCCGTTCACCCTGTACCGGGAAGGCGCCGATGCCCGGCTGCCCCGGGTCGCGCCGCTGCGCGACTACCTCGCCTGGGCCGCCGCCCAGGACCGCGAGGCCGCCCGGCGGGCCTGGCGGGCCGCACTCGCCGACGTCGAGGAGGCCACCCTGCTGGCGGCTCCCGGGGAGCGCGGCGCCGCCCTGCTGCCGGAGCGCCTGCAGACCCTGCTCCCGGCGGAGTCGACCGAGCGTCTGAGCGCCGCCGCCCGCCGCCTCGGCGTCACCGTGAACACCATCGTCCAGGCCGCCTGGGGCCTGGTGCTGGCCCACCACACCGGCCGTGAGGACGTCGTCTTCGGCGCCGTGGTCTCCGGCCGTCCAGCCGAACTCCCGGGCGTGGAGCGGATGGTCGGCCTGCTGGTCAACACCCTGCCGGTGCGGCTGCGCACCGCCCCCGGCGAGCCGCTGGCCGCGCTGGCGACGCGCCTACAGGACGAGCAGTCCGCCCTGCTGGCACACCAGCACGTCGGCCTCGCCGAGCTCCAGCGCTGGGCCGGAACCGGCGAACTCTTCGACACCGTCCTCGCGTTCGAGAACTACCCGGTGGACGCCGACTCCCTGGCCGGCCCGGCCGACGGCCTGCGGATCGGCTCGGCCCGCATCCAGGACGCCACCCACTACCCGCTCACCCTCGTGGTGGTGCCCGGCGCCCGCCTCGACCTGCGGCTCTCCTACCGGCCCGACCTCTTCGACCGGACCGCCGCCGAACAGGTGCTGGCCCGGTTGGAGCGGGTCCTGGCCGCCTTCGTCGCGGACGCCACACTGCCGACCGGCAGGCTCGACCTACTCTCGCCCGCCGAGCGCGCCGCCGCCCTGCCGCCGGCCCGCCCGCACACCGCGCCCGACCCCGCCACGATCCCGCAGCTCTTCGAGGCCCAGGCCGCCCGCACCCCGGAGGCCGTCGCCCTCAGCTGCGAGGGCCGCGAGCTGAGCTACGCCGAGCTGAACGCCGCCGCCAACCGGCTCGCCCGGCTGCTGGTCGCCCACGGCGCCGGCCCCGAGCGCATCGTGGCACTGGCGCTGCCGCGCTCGACGGACCTGGTGGTGGCCGTGCTCGCCGTCCTCAAGACCGGCGCCGCCTACGTCCCGGTCGACCCCGACTCGCCCGTCGAGCGGACCGCCTTCATCCTGGCCGACGCCGCCCCGGCCCTGCTGCTCACCGAGCGGGCGACCGCCGCCCGACTGCCCAAGGCCGCCGTCCCGGTCCTGCTGCTCGACGACGAGGCCATCGCCGACCAGGCGGACACCGACCTCGCCGACACCGACCGCCGCTCCCCGCTGCTGGCCGACCATCCGGTGTACGTCATCTACACCTCCGGCTCGACCGGCCGTCCCAAGGGCGTCGCCGTACCGCACCGCAACGTGGTCCGCCTGCTCACCGGCACCGAGGAGCTGTTCGGCTTCGGCCCACGGGACGTCTGGACGCTCTTCCACTCCTACGCCTTCGACTTCTCGGTCTGGGAGCTCTGGGGCCCGCTGCTGTACGGCGGTCGGCTGGTCGTCGTGCCCTACCTGGTCAGCCGCTCACCCGCCGACGTCCTGGCGCTGCTGCGCCGCGAGCGGGTGACGGTGCTCAACCAGACCCCGTCCGCCTTCTACCAACTGCTCGACGCCGAGCGCGAGTGCACCACCGGCGCGATCGCCGCGCTGCGCACCGTGGTGTTCGGCGGCGAGGGGGTGCTGGACGCCGCGCTGCGCCCGGTCGCGCCCGGCATGGTCGGCGAACTGTACGTGGCGGGCACCGGAGTGGCCCGCGGCTACCTGGCGCGCCCGGGGCTGACCGCGGAGCGCTTCACCGCCGACCCGTACGGCCCGCCCGGCTTCCGGATGTACCGCACCGGCGACCTGGCCCGGTGGAGCGCGCAGGGCGAGCTGCTGTTCGCCGGGCGCGCCGACCAGCAGGTGAAGCTGCGCGGGTTCCGGATCGAACTCGGCGAGGTGGAGGCCGCGTTGACCGCCCACCCGGCGGTGACCCGGGCCTGCGCGGTGGTCCGCGAGGAGCGCCCCGGCGACCGCCGCCTGGTCGGCTACCTGGTGCCGGCCGACGACGAGCGGCCCGACCCCGGGGTGCTGCGCAAGCAGCTCGCCGAGGACCTGCCCGAGCACCTCGTCCCGAGCGCGCTGGTGCTGGTGGACGCGCTGCCGCTGACGCCCAACGGCAAGGTGGACCGGCGCGCGCTGCCCGCGCCCGAGGCGGACCACCGCCCGGCCGGGCGCGAGCCCGCCGACGGCACCGAGCGGGAGCTGTGCGAGCTGTTCGCGCAGGTGCTGGGGCTGCCCCGGGTCGGCGTCGAGGAGGACTTCTTCGGTCTCGGCGGTGACTCGCTGCTCGCCACCCGGCTGGCCGGGAGGCTGGCCGCGCTCGGCCACCGGGCGGGGCTGCGCGACCTGTTCGAGGCACCCACGCCCGCCGCGCTGGCCATCCGGCTGGGCACGGGCGTGGCCGCGGACCCGTTCGACGTCCTGCTCCCGCTGCGCACGGGCGGCGACCTGCCTCCGCTGTTCTGCGTCCACCCGGGCTTCGGCCTCGGCTGGTCCTTCCGCGGCCTGGCCGCACACCTGCCGGACGGACACCCGCTGTACGCCCTCCAGGCCCGCGGGCTGCGGGAGTCGGCCGGCCTGCCGGACGACGTGGAGCAGATGGCCGCCGAGTACGTGGCCCGGATCCGCGAGGTCCAGCCGAGCGGCCCGCACCACCTGCTCGGCTGGTCCTTCGGCGGCGCGGTCGCACACGCGATGGCCACGCAGCTGCAGGCGGCCGGCGAGCGCGTCGACCTGCTCGCGGTGCTGGACTGCTACCCCGGCGTCGGGGTCGCCCGGCCGGACACCGCGGAGCTGCGGCAGGAGCTGCTCGCGGTCCTGCTGCGCGCGCTGAACGGTCCTGCCGCAGCGGGCTCGCTGACCCCGGACCAGGTGGCGGCGCTGGCCGGCACGCCGGGGCTCGCGACCGGCGCCGAGGTGGCGGCCGTCGTCGAGACCTTCGTCCGCAGCACGATACTGCTGGACAAGTTCACCCCGGCGACGTTCCACGGCGACCTGCTGTTCTTCACCGCCGATCATGGTCGGTCCGAGACCGCGCCGACCTCCGAGGTGTGGCGCGCTCACCGCACCGGGCGAGTGGTCGACACCGCCGTCGCGTGCGCCCACCACGACATGACCCGGCCCGCGCCCCTGGCCGCCGTCGGCCGCGTGGTGTCCACCGCCCTGCGGCGCGCCTGACCACCACCCCGACGTACCGAAGCACCGAAGTCCGGAGAGGAAACACACCCCATGGCGAACCCGTTCGAGGACGCGGACGGCACCTACCTGGTGCTGGTCAACGACGAGAACCAGCACTCCCTGTGGCCCGCCTTCGCCGAAGTCCCGGCCGGCTGGACCACCGTCCACGGCCCCGACACCCGGCAGGCCTGCCTCGACCACGTCGAGGTTAACTGGACCGACATGCGGCCCGCGAGCCTGGTCCGGGCGATGGCCGAGGCCGGCTGACCGCCCCTCCAGCGCGGGGCCCGGACCGCCACATCCGGGCCCCGCGCCCTGCCCTCGACCAATCGACCGACCAATCGACCGAATGGCCCTGCCGCATGCCGCACCACCCCGCCCTCGCCGTGACGGCGGGCGCCTGGGCCCGCACCCCGCTGCCGCGCCCCGGGGCCCGGCTCCGGCTGCTCCGCCTGCACCCCGCCGGCGCCGGTCCCGCGCTGTACCGCTCCTGGCCCGCCGCCCTGCCCGCGGACGTCGAGCTGGTGACCGTCCAGCTCCCGGGCCGGGAAAGCCGCCTGGCCGAACCGCCGCTGACGGACTACCGCGAGGCCGTGGCCGCGCTGCACACCGCACTGCGGCCGTACCTGGACGAGCCGTACGCGCTGTTCGGCCACAGCATGGGCGCCCTGCTCGCCTACGGCCTCGCCCGCGCCGCCGCCCGTCCCCCGCTGCGGCTGTTCGTCAGCGGCGCCGCCGGACCGGGCTCCGAGTGGGAGAAGCCCGGCCGGGCGCACTGGTCGGAGGCCGAACTCGTCGCCGAGCTGCGGGAGAACGGCGGCACCCCGGAGGCCGTGCTCGCCGAACCCGAGCTGCTCGACCTGATCCTGCCGACGCTGCGGGCCGACTACGCGCCCGACCACGCTGGTCACCGCAGGCGCGCTGCACGAGCTCCCGCTCGTCCACCTCGTGCTCGACGACGCCTCCTACGCCTCCACCGGCGGACAGCAGACCCCCGCCGCCGCCACCGACTTCACCGCCTGGGCCCGCGCCTGCGGCTACCCGTCGGTCGCCCGCACCGACCGGCCGGACGAGCTGGCCGCCCTGCTGCGGGAGGCGCTGGAGCGGCCGGCCCAGACCCTGATCCAGTGCGTCCTCACCGACCCAGACGACGGGGTGCCGCCGCGCATCGACCTCGACCTCGCCGAGCACCACCGGGCCTTCACCCGGCACGTCAGCGCGATCACCTGACGGTCAGCGCCGCGGCGTGCGGTGTGGGCGGCGGGGCGTCCGGATCGGGAACGCCCCGCCAGGCGTGCAGCGCTTCCACCCCCGGCGCCGCCAGGCCCGTACCCCCTGGCCCCGGTCGTCCGGCTGGCAGCCGGCCCGGCTAGGGTGCACGCCGGGGGGCCGGGGACGGACTGAGAACACGGGTGTGGCGTGCGGATACTCCTGCTGGGACCGTTGGAACTGCGGACCGACCACGGCGTGCCCGTCCACGTCGGGGGCTCCCGGCGGCGCGCCGTCCTGGCCGCGCTCGCACTGGAGGCCAACCGGGTCGTCCCGGTCGAGCGGCTGATCGACCTCACCTGGGACCACGCCCCGCCGTCCACCGCCCGGGCCGCGCTCCAGGGCCACATCGCCCGGCTGCGCACCCTCCTGGACGGCGGGCTGCGGCTCGACACCCGTGCGCCCGGCTACGTCCTGCACGCCGACCCCGAACTGATCGACGCCCACCGGCTGGACCTCCTGCTCGGCCGCGCCCGCGCGACGGCCGGGGACGGGACGGCCGTACCGCTGCTGCGCGAGGCGCTCGCACTCTGGCGCGGGCCCGCCCTGGAGGACTGCGGCTCGGCCGCGCTGCGCCGGGCCGCCGCCGGACGCCTGGAAACCCTGCGGATCGAGGCTCTGGAACAGCTCGCCGAACGCTTGCTGCGCACCGGCCGGGGCCGCTCCGTGACCGCCGAGCTCACCACGGCACTCGCCGACCACCCGCTGCGCGAGTCCCTCATCCGCCTCACCCTGCTCTGCCTCCACCAGGAGGGCCGGCCCGCCGAGGCCGTCGCCGTGTACGAGGAGGCCCGCCGCCGGCTGGCCGAGGAGGCCGGGATCGACCCGGGACCGGCGCTCCGCGAGGCTCTGGCGCAGCTCCGGTCCACCGCCGACGAGGCACCCGCCCCGGCCCCCGCCCGGCTGCCGCGCGCGCCCGGCCGGTTCATCGGCCGGGAGAGCGAACTGGCCTGGCTGAGCGACCAGTGCGGCACCGCCCGCGCCACCGGCCGGCTCCTGCTGGTCACCGGCCCCGCCGGGGTCGGCAAGACGGCCCTGGTCCTGCGCTGGTCCCACCGGCTCGGCCCCG
>NZ_JBSFJV010000139.1:0-14452 GCF_053598235.1 Kitasatospora sp. NPDC001159 | reverse complement strand
GCGGGTTGGACCAGTCGAGCGTCTCGGTGGGCTCGACCGCCCAGCTCAGCCGGCGGGCCTGCTCGGCCCAGAAACCCAGACGGTCCTCGGAGGCCGCCCGCTCGTGGTCGGCGGTTGTGGCGTTGGCGGCCAGTGCGGCCGGCGGCTCGAGGCGCCGTTCCTCCCCGATGAGGTTCGCCAGGATCTCGCTACTCAAGACATGCTCCTTGGTATGTGCCTGTCCGGTCTCGGCCGGACACGGTTCAGCGTTGGCACCGCAGTCCCCGCAGGGGTGTCAGTGGGCTCCGGCGCCGGTGAGTGAACGGACCTCCAGCTCCGCGTACTTGGCCGGATCCACCGTCTCGCGTGACGCGAGGCTTCCGAGCCAGCCGAGCAGGAAGCCGATCGGGATGGAGACGAGGCCGGGGTTCTCCAGCGGGAACCAGTGGAAGTCGCAATGGGGCAGCAGGGACGCCGGTGTGCCCGAGACGACCGGGGAGAAGACCACCAGCACTACGGAGGAGAGAAGGCCGCCGTACATGCTGCACAGGGCGCCAGCGGTGCTGAACCGCTTCCAGAAGAGGCTGTACAGGATCGTCGGCAGGTTGGCGGAGGCCGCGATGGCGAAGGCCAGCGCCACCAGCGCCGCGGTGTTGAGCTTGTCCGCGAACATGCTCAGTACGACGGCCAGTGCGCCGATCCCGACGGCGGCGAGCCGTGCCACCCTGACCTCCTGCGCCTCACTCACCCTGCCCTTGCGCATGGCCTGGGCGAACAGGTCGTGAGCGAACGAGGCGGACGACGTGAGCGTGAGCCCGGCCACCACCGCGAGGATCGTGGCGAAGGCCACCGCCGAGATCAGCGCCAGCAGTGTGGCGCCCATGGTCGAACTAGGGCCGCCACCGAGCATCTCGGCCAGCATCGGAGCGGCAGTGGTGCCTGCCGGGTTGGCCGTCTTGATCGCCGTGTGGCCCACCAGCGCCGCGGCGCCGAAGCCCAGCGCGAGCGTCATCAGGTAGAAGACACCGATGATGCCGATCGCCCAGTTGACCGAGGTCCGCGCGGCCTTGGCGGTCCGCACCGTGTAGAAGCGGACCAGGATGTGCGGCAGGCCGGCGGTTCCGAGCACCAGCGCGACGCCGAGGCTGATGAAGTCCAGCCGGGTGGTGGAACTGGCACCGTACTTCAGTCCGGGTTCGAGGAACGCCTGCCCCTTGCCGCTGGCCTGGGCGGCCGCGCCCAGCAGGGCCGAGAGGTTCCAACCGAACCTGCTCATCACCAGAACGGTCAGCACGAGCGTTCCGGCCATCAGAAGACCGGCCTTGATGATCTGCACCCAGGTCGTGCCCTTCATGCCGCCGATGACGACGTAGAGGATCATCAGCACGCCCACGCCGAAGACGATCCACTTCTTGGCGGTGTCGCCGGAGACGCCGAGCAGCAGAGCCACCAGCGAGCCCGCGCCGACCATCTGGGCCAGGAGGTAGACGACGGAGACGACGATGGTCGAGATGCCCGCAGCGGTGCGCACCGGCCCCTGGCGCAGGCGGAAGGCCAGCACGTCGGCCATGGTGAAGCGCCCCGTGTTGCGCAGCGGTTCGGCCACCAGCACGAGTGCCAGGACCCATGCGACCAGGAATCCCACGGAGTACAGGAACCCGTCGTACCCGAAGAGGGCGATGGTGCCGGTGACTCCCAGGAACGAGGCGGCCGACATGTAGTCGCCGGAGATGGCGAGACCGTTCTGGAATCCCGAGAACGACCGCCCACCGGTGTAGAAGTCGGTGGTTCCCTTGCCCCGCCTGCCGGCCCAGAGCGTGACGCCCAGGGTGGCCGCCACCACCACGAGGAAGAGGCCGACGGTCAGCGAACGGTCCCCGTGGCTTCCGGCACCCGCCGCCAGCGCCGCCTGTCCGGAGCGAGCGATCACGCGGACACCCCCGTCGCCCGGCCGGGCCCGTGCGGCCCAGCCGCCAGCACCCGCTCGATGTCCTGCCGGACCTGCTCGGCGACGGGGTCGCGCCGCGTGCCGGCGTGGCGCGTGTACAGCCACGCGGTCATGAAGGTGGCGCCGAACTGCGCCAGACCGAGGAAGAACGCGACGTTCAGCCGGCCGACGACCCTGACGTCCATGAGGCCCGGCGCGTAGCTGGACAGCAGGACGTACAGCAGGTACAGGCTCAGGACCGCGATCGTCGCCAGGGTGGCGAACGTGCGCTGGGAACGCCGGAGCCGGCGGAAGGACGGGCTGCTTTGCGTCTCCGCGAAGACCGCGGACACCGTGTCCTGGGGGACCGCGCCTGTTCCGGCTCTGCCGGACTGGTCGGCCGGGGAGCCGCCGGTGGGAGAAGTGGGCCTGTTCATGAGTCTTTCCGTGGAGGGGCCGGCGCGGCCCGCCGGCGGTCGATCTGACCGGGAGGCAGGCGGGGCGCCGGACCGAGGTGGTGTCGAAGCGGCCTCCCCGGCCGGTGGGCGGGGCGGCGAAAGGCAGACGCGGGCCGGCTCGTAGCGCGGGACCTCACGTCTCACCGCGTCCACCGCACAACCCTGTCGCGCCGAATCTACGCGCGTTTCGGCCATCGGACATGACGGTGGGGACCGAAGAGTCAGCCGTGCGCCTACCGAAGGCGAAAGGCGGCGCGGGAGCCTCTTACCGAATACTTGCGCGCAAGTTACGCATGTAGCGAAGAATGCGGGTCGAGGCGGCCCGCGCCCTGCCGCGGACCCCGCCGGTTGCCGCTCCCGGCCGCACCTGCCGCCGGTTCCACAACGCGACCCCAGGCCCCGGGAGGCTGGGGCCGCCCGTAAGACAGCATGGTGTGACATGCCAGCCAACCCAGCCGTGACCGCTCTCCGCCGTGCTGGAACCGGTCTCGTACCGAGCGGACGCTACCGCGAGTCGAAAGCCCTCGAACGGCTGCTGGCCACTCCGGGAGACGGCTGCGTCTCCGTACTCGTCCAGGGCGGCTGGGGCAGCGGGAAGACCTCGGCGCTGCGGGCTGTCCTGGCCGGGGCCCGCGAGGAAGCGGCCACCTACGTCGTGTCCGCGTCGGCGGATCCGCTCGAATGCGATCTCCGCTACGCGACTGTCCGGCAGCTCTTCGAACGCCTGGTTGCGGACGGCACGGACTCGCCGTACGGCGGGCGGACTCCGGGCAGCGCCCTGTGTCCCGCTCCCTGGGAACCCCGGCCAAACGGCCCGTCGGACCTGATGGCCGGACAGGATGCGGCCGCACTCCGCGATCTTTACCGGCTGGCCGCACACCTCACTTCGCAGGGACGTCTGTTGGTGGCCGTCGACGACCTCCAGTGGTCGGACGCCGCCTCCCTTCACTGGCTGCGCTACCTGCTGCACCGGGCCCACGACCTGCCTCTGGTCGTCATCGCCGCTCTCGGCCCCGAGGACGCGCGCTCGAACTCGGCGGGCATCGCCGCCGTCGTTCCGCTGTTCCAGCACCGCCTGACGCTGGGAGGCCTCTCCCACGAAGCCGTCGGATCCCTGGCAGAGGAGGTACTGGGCGAGGCCCCGGAGCCGTCCTTCACCGCCGCCTGTCGGGACGCGACCGGCGGCAACCTCCTCTTCGTGGACGCCTTGCTGCGCGGCGCCCGGGCTTCCGGGCGCCCGGTCGGTGCGGACCTGGCGCCGCGGATCACCGATCTCGTTCCGGCCGATCTGGGCCCCGCCGTGCTCGCCCGGATCGAGGGCGTCGCTCCGCACACGACCGCGGCCGCGGAGGCGGTCGCGGTCCTCGGCGGCTCGCCGACCGTCGACCTCCTGGCCGCCGTCACCGGGTTGACGCAGCCGCAGATCGAGGACGCCGCACACATGCTGGTGCGCGCGGGCTGCCTGGCCAGGACGGACGAAGGCCTGTCCTTCCACCACGACGCCCTGGCGGCCGCCATTGCCTCCGCCGTGCTGCCGAGCAGGCGGATGGACCTCCATATCCGGGCAGCTCGGTTCCTGCTGTCCCAGGGCGCTGCGCTGGAACAGGTGGCCGGGCACCTCCTGCACAGCCCGTTGGGTGACCCGTGGGTACCGCAGGTACTGACCCGGGCAGCAGCGACCGCCGGTGAGCGCGGCGACACGGGAAAGGCGACGGCCTTCCTGAAGCGCGCCCTGCGGGAGGAACTTCCCGAGGAAGCGCGAGCGAGCCTGCTGACCTCTCTGGGCAGACTGGAACTCTCCTCCAGCGTTCCAGTGGCCGTCCGCAATCTCGAACGCAGCCTGGAACTGTCACGGGATCCGGCGGACAAGGCCGTCGCCGCGCGCGGGCTGGCCGGTGCGATGCTGGTACTGGACCGCTACCCGGACGCTGTGGAGGCATTGAGACGCACCGGCGAGGACCTCCGGGAGACCGACTCCGTCGACGCCATGTGCCTGGAGGTCGACCTCATCCACATCGTCCTGACCAACACAGTGCCGGCTCCGGCCGTGGTGCGGCGGCTGATGGAGCTGGACATCTCCGACGCGGCGGACGCCCGTGTACGGCGGCACCTGGCCGCCCTGCTGAGTCTGCGCGCGGTCATGGTCGGCCAGTCCCCGAAGGAGGTCGTGCACCTCGCACGGCTGGCGCTGAGCCAGGGCGCCGATCCGATGGCGGACGATTCCGTCGTCTACTACGACGCCGTGCTCTCCCTGCGGGCGGCCGGAGAGACGGAGCTGGCGTTGGAGTACACCGCCGCCGCCGCGTGCAAGGCGCGGGCTCGCGGTTCCGTTCTCGGACACGTCATGGCCATGGGCGTTCGCGCCTACACCCACTGCTGGACCGGCAGTCTGCGGGAGTGCCAGGACGACGCGATGTCGGCGCTGGAGGAACTCTCCGGGATCGGCATCGGACCGCGCCACAGCTTCAGCGTCTTCGCCATCGCCACGTTGACGGACTCGCTGGTCAAGCAGGAAAAGCACGAGGAAGCCGAGGAACTCCTGCGACGCGGCGACCTCTCCGGTGAGCTGAACGCCAACTGGGTCAACGACTACGTGCTGATGGTCCGCGGTCGGCTGCGCGTCGCCCAGGGGCGGTTGGAGGAGGGCCTTGCCGACTTCCTGCTGTGCGGCGAACGGACCTGCGGCCGAGGCCTTCACAGCCCGGCAGTCCACCCCTGGCGTTCCGAGGCGGCGCTGGTCCATGCGGCGTTGCGGCAGAGCGAGGCCGCCCGGTCGCTGGCCGAGGAGGAACTGACCCTCGCCCGTGTCTGGGGGGTTCCCGAGACGGTGGGGGTGGCCCTGCACGCCATGGGCACCGTGGTCGGGGGGCAGGAAGGACTCGACATGCTCCGCGAGGCCGTGGAACTCCTCGGCGGAGCACCCGCGCACCTGCGGTACGCACAGGCCCTGGCCGACTGCGGTGGCCTCACCCGCAAGGCCGGGCGGTTGGCCGAGGCACGTCCCCTTCTGCAGAAGGCCGTCAGTGTCGCGCACGAGTGCGGTGCGACCCCGCTGGCCGATCGGGCGCTCGCCGAACTGCGGGCTGTCGGCGACCGCCCGCGCGGCCGCTCGTTCCACGGGGTCGGCGCCCTGACGGCCACCGAACGCCGGGTCGCGAACCTGGCCGCCGAGGGCATGTCCAACCGTGAGATCGCCCGGCACCTCTTCGTCGGTCTGCGCACCGTGGAACTCCACCTCACCAATGTCTACGGCAAGCTCGCCATCGACGGCCGTGCGGGGCTGGCGCACGCGCTGTCGTCCTCCGAGAACAGTCGCAGCGAACGGACGTACGACGCCCCGGCCGACGGGAAAGTCCTCGGTCCCGACCGCAAGGTGTGCGCGCCGTCCAGCGCCTAGATTCATTGGTCTACACCATGCGCGATCGCGGGGGGAGACCCGGAGGGAGACCCATAGCACTGACCAAATCGGCCGTGATCGAAGCGGTTGACGAGAGCATTCGGCAGGCCGATCCGGGCGAGCGTCCCGTGGCGACGCTGGCCGTCGTCTGGGGAGAGGACCATCCGCTGCTCGACGCGCTGATCACCAGCCTCGACACGGCGGACACCCACTTCGTCACCCTCACTGACCGGGCCGTGCTGGTGCACAGGATCAGGGGGGCCTTCTTCCGCCAGCCGGGCCGACTGACGCTGGCCCTCGGCCTGGAGGAGGCCCGCTCCGGAATCAGCGATGTCCGACGAGGGGTGCAGTGGAGTTCCTTTCGGCTCCACCACCCAGGTGGGACCAAGCCCGTCCGTCTGAGCGTCCGCCGGATGTGGTTCCCGGAAATGGACCGCTTCCTCGCCGAACTGGCCGTCAAGGCGGCGCACCGATGACCGGTGAACCGCCGGCCGCCGGTCCGAGGGCCGGAAGGCACCGGGGCCCTCTCGGGCAGGAGCGGGGCCGCAGCACGCTGAGGCAACTACGAGCCCACCGCACGGTTCGCCGTCACTTCCCGCGAGCCGACGGGGCCGCCAGCCGGCTGGGACACTTGTCGGGTGCGGTCGAGGAGAGCTCGCGCCCGCTGCTCACCCGAGGCGTCCCCGAGTTCCGCGAGCGCGGCCCGCGCCCGCTCCGCGAACGGACCGGCCTGGTCCAGCCGACCGGCGCCGGCCAGCACGGAGGCGCAGGACAGCAGCGTGTGGGCACGCTGCGTCCGAAGCCCCCGCGCCTCGCACAGGTCGAGGGCCGCACGGTACTCCTCCAAGGCTTCGTCATGACGGCCGAGCGCCGACAGCGCCTCGCCCAGGGCACGATGGGCGACGGCAGTACCGGCGGGGCTCTCGGCCGCGCGGCAATTCGCGAGGGCATCCCGGGCGGCTTCCAGCGCCTCGTGGGGCTGGTCGAGTGCCAGGTGTGCCCGGACGAGACCGAACGAGCAGTGCGCAGCCATACCGAAGTCCTCGATCCGGTGGGACACGGCCTGGCTGCGGCGGAAGTGTGCGATCGCCTCGTCCAGGCCGCCGGGCCGCATCGCGGCCACCACTCCCATGACCTCCACCAGGCGGTGGGACAGCAGCTGCTGCTGCGGGCCCGGGGTTTCGCAGGCGCGCAGGGCCAGAGCGCGTGCCTCCTCGTGCCGTTCGGTGCGCGCGCAGGCGATGGCCGCCACGACACAGCAGAAGACGGCGGCGACGCTTTCACCGTGCCGCTCGGCGGCGTCCAGCAGCTTGCGGGCCCGTTCCTCCAGCACGCGCCACGGCAGGCACAGGTCGGTGTACGGCATGAGGAACACCAGGAGGCTCGCCAGGGTCCGGGTGTCCTCCGCGCCGACCGGCCGGTAGGGGTGGTCGACGATCTGGCCGACGACGGCGAGCATGGCCCCGAGCTCGTTGATCACCCACTCCTGCGCGTTGGACTCGTCCGAGAGAGCCGGACCGCCGGCCACGTCCTGCTGGTCGGCCGCGGCGGGCAGCCGGGTGTGCGGCCATTCCGCGCGCAGGGCGGCCGCCATCCCGGAAAGGTAGAAGCGGGCGGTCCGGCTCAGGGCCTCCTGCCGTACCTCCGGGGCATCGGTCTCCACTGTCCGGTGGCGGGCGAACAGCCGCAGGAGATCGTGGTAGCGGTAGTGCCCGGGGTCGCCCGGCTCCAGCAGCCCGGCATGGGCCAGGTCGTCCAGGACGGCCTCGGCCGCGCGCGGCTCACACCGCAGGACCGCCGCTGCGGCAGCCGACGAGACATCGCTCACCTCGGGAATCGCCAGCAACCGGAAGGCCCGCGCCTGGTCCGCGTCCAGGGCCGAGTAGCCGAGCTGGAAGACCTGCTCCACGGCCAGGCTCCCGGTCTCCAGCTCGGTGAGCCGCCGTCCGCGGTCGCCGAGCCGGGACGCCAGGTACGACAGGGACCAGCGCGGCCGAGCCGCCAAACGGGCGCCGACGATGCGGACGGCCAGCGGGAGCATGCCACACGCATGCACCAGGTCGGCCGCCGCCTCTGGCTCCCGACGGCACCGCTCGGCTCCCACCATCCGTTCCAGCAGGCTCCGGGCGTCCCGCTCACTGAGTGGTTCCAGCGCGGTGCGGCTGGTCGCGGGCAGGCAGATCAGCGGGGTACGGCTGGTGACCACAACGGCGCACCCGGGGGTGCCCGGCATCAGAGCGTTCACCTGCGTGGTGTCGGCCGCGTTGTCCAGCAGGAGGAGCAGGCCGCGATCGGCCAGCCACGAGCGGTACAGGGAGGTGCGCTCGCCGCGGTCACGTGGAATGCTCTCGGGCGCGACGCCCAGCGCCCGCAGGAACAGCTCCTGGACCTCGTACGGGTCCGCGGCCTCCCGACCGACCCCGCGCAGGTCGGCGTAGAGCTGGCCGTCGGGGAACCGATCACGCACAGCGTGCGCGGCGTGAACCGCCAGGGCGGTCTTGCCCACACCGCCCATGCCGTGGATCACGCAGACGGCGGGCGCGGTGCTCCGTCTTCGCGCGCCGCCGACGAGAGCGTCGCGCACTCTCGCCACCTCTTCCTGGCGGCCGGTGAAGTCGGGTGCGTCCGGAGGGAGTTGCGCCGGAGGGGCCCACGCCGGGCGCGCCGGTCCGCCGGATCCGGCCTGCTCGCCGACCCGTGGGGCCGCCCCCGACGGTACCGACAGTGTCGGATCGGCTTCGAGGATGCGCTGGTGCAGCCGGACCAGATCGGGTCCGGGATCGACTCCCAGTTCCTCGGCCAGAAGCCGCCTGGCCGTCGCGAACCCGGCCAGCGCCTCCCCCTGACGGCCACAGCGGTACAGCGCCACCATCTGCAGCGCACGCAGACCCTCGCGCAGCGGGTACTCGTCCACCAGCGCGGTCAGCTCGGTGACGGCCCGGGTGTGCCGACCGAGCCGGAGCTCCAGATCCAGCCGCGCCTCGGTCAGGACCAGCCGGTACTCCGAGAGGCGGTCGCGGTGCCGCTGTGCGTAGTCACCGGGGACTCCGGTCAGCGGTGTGCCGTCCCACAGACCCTCCGCCTGGGCCAGCAGGCGGGCGGCCGACTCCAGATCCCCCCGGCTTCCGGCCGCCTCCGCCTCGGATCCCAGCCTTTCGACCTCGGCGACGTCCAACGCCCGGTCCTCCAGCCTCAGTGCGTAACCCCCGGCCCGGGAGACCAGGACCTCCGGTGCGGAGGATCCGGTCTCCAGCGCGGCCCGCAGACGCGAGACGTGATTGCGCAGGGCAACGGGAGCGGTGGCCGGCGGATCCGCCCCCCAGACGTCCTGCACCAGCTCGTCCGAGGAGGCGACCCGGCCGCACCTCAGCGCCAGCGCCGCCAGAACGGCACGCTGCTGCGCCGGTCCGGTATCCAGTTCCCGCTCACCACGCCATGCCCGCAGAGGCCCGAGTACCGAGATCCGTAGCCCGCCCATGTTGCTGTTCCGCCGTTCCGATCCATGGTCTCGGCCGAGGATCCGCTGGTGGTCACCTGCCGGGCGGCCGAGCCCGAGCTGTCATTCTCCACCGCCACGGAACCACCTGGGCGGCCGGTCCACGCTTCGGGACGATCACGCTCGGCCCCGACCGTGCCACGCTCCCGGTCGCCGCGGTCGCCCACCGGCGTCCGAGTCCCGCCGATGGCGCCCGACACCTCCCCACCCGCCCTCTCCCCCGGCGGTGCGGCGGCGCCAACGGGGCGGTTCCCGAGCGGGCGACCACGACCAGCAAAGCGAACTGCCCACCAGCCAGCAAGCTGATGGACAGTCATGATCGATGGCCGGTAGGCGAGTCTGGCCTGCAGAGCTCCTGCGCTCGGTGACGGCGCGATCAGCGGCGGTGCTGTGGGCGAGCGCAGGCGGACCACGAATCACAGGAACCGCAGCGGGGAACGTCCTCCTCCGGGTCACGGTCCTGGTGGTGGCCGTCAGCGCCTATCCGGCAGACCTTGAGCGTCAGCACTCTGGTCCGCCGGCCAAGGGGCGCGAGGTCGCAGGAGCTCTCCTCTCTCAGGCCACCCCTCCCACGGCGGCCTCGACTGCACCGTCGCGCCCCCCGGCAGGGGCAGGTCGCTGCGCGGGGGGCAGCTCCGCCTTCCCGGTCTCCCGCATGGCCAGGTAGACGACCAGGGAAATCCCCGCGCAAGCAGAGACGTACCAGTAGAAGCCCGATTCCATCGAAGCGTTCTTGAACCAGAGCGCGACGTACTCGGCCGTCCCGCCGAACAGGGCGTTGGCCAGGGCGTACGGGAGCGCGACGCCCAGCGCGCGCACATAGGTGGGGAACAACTCCGCCTTCACCGCGGCGTTGATCGACGTGTAGCCGGTGACGATCACCAGCGCCGCCAACGACAGCAGCAGCGCGCCACCGAACGTGCGGGTGTGCGACAGCATCGTCATGAGCGGCACGGTTCCGAACAGCGATCCGATCCCGAAGGCGATCAGCAGCGGCCGCCTGCCCACCCGGTCCGACAGCGCCCCTGCCAGCGGCTGCAACAGCATGAACACGAACAGCGCGCAGAAGCTGACCAGCGACGCGTCGTTCTTGCTCAGTCCGGCGGTGTTCGACAGGTACTTCGTCAGGTAGGTGGTGTACGTGTAATACGCCACGGTGCCGCCGATGGTCAGGGCCATCACCAACGCGACCTCGCGCTTGTGCCGCAACAGCTCCCGCACGGTCCCACGTTCAGGACCTCCCGCACCGGATTCCTCGTCGGTGTACGCCTGCGTCTCGACCATGCTGCGCCGCAGCCACAGGACGACGGCGGCACCCACCGTGCCGACCAGGAAGGGAATCCGCCAACCGTAGGAGTGCAGTTCGGCGTTGGTCATGGTCCGCTGCAGAATGATCTGCAGGCCGAGACCGACCAGCTGTCCCAGCGTCATGGAGACGTACTGGAAGCTGGACGTGAAGCCCCGGCGATCCGAGTGTGACGCCTCCGTGAGATAGGTGGCGCTGGCAGCGTACTCTCCGCCGACGGACAGCCCCTGCAACAGCCGGGCGAGCAGCAGTACACCCGCGCCGACGTTGCCGGCCTGACGGTAGGTCGGGGCCACGGCGACGAGCAGCGCGCTGACCGACATCAGGGCCACGCTCAAGGTGAGCGCGGCCTTGCGGCCGCGTCGGTCGGCATACCGGCCGAGAAGCCATCCCCCGACGGGGCGCATGAAGAATCCGACGGCGAAGATGGCGGCGGTGTTCAGCAGTTGTGCCGTGGCGTTGCCGTGGGGGAAGAAGGCACCGGCGAAATAGGTGGCGAAGGTCGTGTAGACGAACCAGTCGTACCACTCGACGAGGTTGCCGACCGACCCGCCTATCACGGGCTTCCACGACATACGGGTTGCTCTCGCCTGCATGGCGTCGGGCATTGGGGAACTCCTGCACTTCCTTGCGACCAGGCCTCACCCGCGAATGGAGCGGACACCAGGGCCTGGGAGTCGATGAAACCGCGTCCTGACCAGCGCTCGCTGGGACATCCGGTCGAGAGGCCAGTCCACCAGCGAGGACCACTGAAACTCAAGCGCGCGCCCCCCGTCCGCTCAAACTTTTCGGTCCCAGGTGCGACGCTCTACGGTCCCTGCGGGAAGCTGCTTCTGCCGCACCGTGAGACTCCCTCCATCCGGCCCTCGTTCCGCCGACGCCGGACATCGGCGATCAACCGGTACGGATCGTCGGAGCCGAAGTCTTCGGTCCGCCGTGGCGCACCCTTCGGCATCGGCCGACAGGCACTCGGCCGCACGGCTGGCGGTCGGTCTCGTCGTGTCCGTAGCCCAGACCGGCCCACCCGTCCGCAACGGAAGCACGGTGCGGCGCGGCGCGCACCGAATGGAACGGCAGGCCGGACCGAAGCATTTCGTTCGTCGGTTGCCGGGTCTGGACCGGGTCCGCGCAGGTCTGATGTGATCGGTTCGCGAGCCCCGGGAGGTGTGCGCGGACACCGCCGTTCCGAGGGCTTTTCCGCACGCCTCGACCGGCCCGAGCCGTATCCGCCACCGGCGAGTGTCTGCGCTCTGAGACGAACCGGATTCAAGGAGAAGGAATGGCAACAACCTGCACGGCGTCCACCGTGTGGAAGGGCGCGCTGCAGGACGGCCGGGGACTGGCGTTCCTGCGCTCTTCCGGCGTGGCCGCCTACCCGGTCTCGCGGCGGGGCCGCGAGCAGGAGTCGAGCGGGGTGACCAGCCCCGAGGAGCTGATCGCGGCCGCGCACTCCTCCTGCTTCTGCATGACCCTCTCGCAGGCCCTCACCGAGGCGGGCACGCCACCGCTGTCCCTGACGGCGAGAGCCAACGTGACGTTCCATCCAGGCGTCGGGATCACCGGTGTCGCCTTGACGGTCAGCGGCACGGTGCCGGGCGTCTCAGTCGAATCGTTCACCGCCGCGGCCGAGGATGCCAAGCGCAACTGCCCAGTCAGCCAGGCGCTGGCCGCCGTCCCCATCACCCTGGTCGTGAACCTGCTCGCCTGATGCCGGCTCCAGCACACCAAGCCACCTGAAGGACGTGGGGCCGCCAGGCTCGTGCCGTCGTGGAGGGCAGCCCGGCGGCGGGGCTGCCCCAAGCCGGTTGCGATCTCGACGCCCAAGTCGGTGCACCGGTGACCCAGCCGGGATCCTCGCGCACCGAGGAGGGGTGGGCGGCCCACGGTCCAGACAGTCGCCCCTCGATCTGGCTTCACGACACTGCACAACCGGATCCTGATGGGATCCATGCACGTGGGGCTGGAGGAGGCGCCGAACGGCTTCGAGCGGTTGGCCGCTTTCTATGCCGACCGCGCCCGGGGCGGTGTCGGCCTGATCGTCACCGGCGGTGTCGCCCCCAACGAAGCCGGCCGTCCCTACCCTGGCGGGGCGATGCTGATCACAGCCGAGGAAGCCGTTCCCGGGGAACGCGCCGGTCCCGGCCAGGGCGATCCCTCTCGCGCGGCGCCGCCGCCTTCGGGATCCGTCGGGTCCCGTCCTCGCCCGCCGGGCCGAACCGGCCGCACGGTGTTCCTGCCGGGTCGGCTCGGCCCAGTCGTGGCGGTCAGGCGTTGGCCGCAACCGTGACCGGGACTCGGCGCCGGACCGCGGGTCCGAGCGCGAGGCGGCCCGGTCCGGTGACCGCGATAAGGAGGAAGACCCAGCAGAACATGGCGGCAGGCTCGCCGCCGTTCTGGATCGGCCACAGCGCGTGCTCCTGGTGGACGCTGAAGTAGGCGTACGCCATCGAGCCCGAGCACAACAGGGCGGCCGGGCGGACCGCCACCCCCAGCAGGACCAGGGCACCCGCGGCCAGCTGGATGACGGCCGCCCACCATGCGGGCCACTGCCCGACCGCCGGCGTCTTGCCGTGCGCCCCTCCGAGCACCCCGAAAAGAGTCGCAGCGCCGTGGCACGCGAACAGCAGGGAGACCACGATGCGGAACAGCCCCAGCACCACGGGCCGGGTGCGCTCGACGAGCGTTGAAAGATCTGCGGACACGACAACTCCTTGAGTGGGGTACGTGGAGATCAGCCCGGCTTTCCCGGATCGGGGTGCGGGCGAGCAACCGTCGCGAACGGGCTCTGCGGGGACTTCCGGCCGAACCTGACGCTCACGCATCAAGACTGACTCCACGTCATGTCCACGGCCAGATCCGCGAACCTCTCAACTTCCTCTGAGTCCTCCCGCCCCGGCCGGCACCGCAATACGCCCGGCGCCCGAGCACATGGAGCACGGCTGAGACTCCGGCCGTGGCTGGAAGTCCGAATCGGCCAGCCCGCGGTCCGCACTACTCTGCCGGGGCCCTGAGGAAACCTGGAAGCCCTCGACTTCGCCCCCGGGGAGCGGCTCCGCGCGACATCATCCCCGCGCTCGGGGAGCTGCTCCCCGGACAAACCGCGCTCGTAACTGAATCACCCCCGCCATCACCCCGAATCCTGAGGTCGCCTGCAGAGGAGCGTGCCCATGTAGCGCACGGCCTCGGAGGTCACCGGATCCGGCTGTCGCGGTCGTCCCCACCGGCGGCGCGGCCCGACCACCCTGGCCCGCGGAACCGCTGCCCGCCAACACCGCGCTGGTGCGCGCCGAGGCCGCCTGCCGGGAGACCGTCCGCGCGGCCGCCGCCCTCACCGCGGCCCGTAAGGCAGCCCGGCTCATGGCGGCGGAGACGGAGCGGACCGCCCGGCGAGTCCCCACCCTGCGCCGGCGGTGGATTCCCCGGTTGAGTGCCGAGCTGGCGGCCGTCGGCCAGGCCCTGGAGCAGGCCGAGCACGAGGAAGCGGTACGGCGGCGGTGGGCGGCCGGGCAGGACCGGCAGGGTGGCGGTCACTGAGCCAGGCCGCTGCGCCATCAGGGCCCACCGGCCTGCGGCCCGGGCCCGACTGGCCCTCCCTTCCCCACCCTGCGGCGGCCGACGATGAGGGTGGTCAGGGCTCCGCACAGAGCCGGTGACGGCGCCGGCCGGGGCCGACGAAGGAGTCTGTGATGAACGGCTTCGAAACCCGCCACCCGGTGATCGTGGGCGTCGACCGCTCCGAGGCGAGCCACTGGGCCGTGCGCTGGGCGGCGGACGAGGCGGCCGGGCGGCACCTACCGCTGCGGCTGCTGCACGCGCAGGAGTGGCCGACCGGCCGGGCCGAGGACGAGGCGGCCCGCGCCCGGGCGATCGGCCTACGGGCCGGCGGGGA
>NZ_JBSFJV010000138.1:0-14707 GCF_053598235.1 Kitasatospora sp. NPDC001159 | reverse complement strand
AAGCAGGAACACCGTCGTGTCCACCAAGCCCGCTACCAGGACAGACTCCGCCTCGCAGCCTGAAGCACCACTCACTCAGGACGAACTGCACCCAACGGCATTCGTGGCCTGGTTCGGTGGACCATACTCCAGACACGTCCACAGCCCAGGTCCGCCATGGTCGCGTCGATCCGGCCCCACTGTAAGTGCCGTGCCGTGAAAGCCATTCGCCCCCCAAACCTGTTTGCCTTGCACCACCCCACAGATCACCAGAACAGACTGACGGCATAAGCCGTCCCGCGGTAGCCCAGCGGCCAGCTGAGAACTTCCTCGACGGTCGGCAGAGGCGTGTTTGAGGTCGTGATCACGCCGCACCCTGCACGGCCCCGGGCTGCGCCGGGCGGACCGGATGCAGCGGGACGGCGTTGCTGCGGGCGACGGCGAGGCGAGGGCTGCGCGGTGGCTGTCACGCAGCCAGCGGGCGCGGGCGGCTTCGGCTACGGCCTGCTCGTCCTTGACCGGCGGGCAGTGCACGCCCAAACGGCCAACTCTGCTGGTCACAGGCCCTCACGCATGTACCCAACGGCGCCGTCGGGCTGGTCCGTTTTACGGCCGTAAAACGGATCGACGCGGCTGCGCCCCAGGCCACGGGCTGGTGACTACCGGGGTGCGTCAGGCTGGCTGTGCCTCGGGGTCGCGGGTGCACAGATGCGCGGTGGGGCAGGCCGGGCAGCCGCGGACGTCGACCAGGTCCGCGACGGCGTCGAAGAGCTCCTGGGCGCGTTCGACGGAGCCGACGCCCTCGAATGTCGCGTACTCCTCGGCGGTGCCGACAGTGCCCTCGGCCAGGTGGGAGCGCAGGTAGCCGAGCGCAGCGAACTTGTCGGCGCCCAGGGTCCGCGGGTCGCCCGGGATGCACGCCTTGGGCACCAGGTTGCTGGCGATGTCGCCGCCGAACAGCCACGGGTCACCGGGCTTGGCGGGCGGCGGCGGCCTCGCGCATCCGGCGGCGCAGTTCCTGGTAGGCGGTGTGGTCGGCGAGCGGGAGCCGGGCCGGCTGCGCAGCGGGACGGCGCCGGCGCGGAGTGCGTTGTCGTGCCGGGTGTGGCGTTCTGCGAGGACCTGGCTGCTGATGGCGGCTGCGGCGCGGGCGGTGCGGTGGTCGGCGTCCTCCTTGGCAGTGAGGGCGTCGTCGCCGGCACCTGCGATTCCACCGGTGCGATGACCAGGTGATATCTGTGTGTCGTGCATCCGATGATCATCCGGTCCACCCGGCGTGCCCTGCCCGCCCTCGTCACCGCCGTCCTGCTTGCCGTCTGCACCGGCCCGGAGAGCGCGGATCCGGCAGACGCAGCCGCCCTGTCCGGTGGCACCGACCCAGGCCTGAGCCGCTTCTACGGCCAGCGGATCGGCTGGGCGGCGTGCCCGGACGATCCGCGCGCCCCGGCAGGCGCCGGGCCCACGATGCAGTGCGCCACCCTCACGGTGCCGCTCGACTACACCCGCCCTGACGGCGACGTCCTCGACGTGGCCGTGGTCCGCTACCCCGCCGCCAGACGGGAGCGGCGGGTCGGCTCGCTGATCGTCAACGCCGGGGGCCGCAGCGGCTCCAACGTCGCCATGGTCAGACTGGACCGCCACTCCTTCGACGGGCCCCTGCACGAGCGGTTCGACATCATCGGGTTCGACCCGCGCGGCGTCGGCGGCACCACACCGGTCAAGTGCCTCGACGACCGGGCCCACGACACCCAGTTCACCGCCGATGGACCCGCCGACGAACGGACCCGCACCCTCGCCGACGCCTGCCGGGCCAGGTACGCCCCGGTGCTGCCCTTTCTAGGGACCCGCAACACCGCCCGCGACATGGACGTGCTGCGCGCCACCCTGGGCGAACGCACGCTCAACTACTTCGGTCTGTCCTCCGGTACCTACCTCGGCATCCTCTACGCCGAACAGTTCCCGCACCGGCTCGGGCGCGTGGTCCTCGACGGCGCCTCCTCCCCGTCCGTCCCGCCGACCGACAGCACCGTCGCCCGCCAGGTCGGCCTCGAACAGGCCCTCAGCTCGTTCGCGGCCGACTGCACCACCCTGGGTGCGTGCCCGCTCGGCACCGACCCCGGCCAGGCCGCCCGGAAACTCGCCTCCTACCTCGACGGCCTCACCGACCACCCGCTGACCACCAGCAGCGGACGCGCCCTGACCGCCAACGCCGCCTGGACCGCCGTCCTCACCACACTCACCAACGGCCACCAGGACTGGCCCCGCCTGCGCGACGCACTCGACTGGGCGATGGTCCACGGCCGGGGCGACGACCTCCTCGATATCGCCGACGCGGCCAACGGCCGCAACGCACAAGGCCGTTACAACGGCTACGCGGACGCCCCCACCGCCATCGCCTGCGCCGACAGTGCCGCGAACTCCCCCACCCCCGAACAACTGCAGAGCGCGCTGGCCGACCTCGCCGCCAAAGCCCCGCTGACCAGCCGGCACGCACCACAACAGGCCGCCCTCGACCCGGACTGCCGCTCCTGGCCCTACCACTCCCCCGAACAGCCACACCCGGCCCGCCCCGCCACCGACACCACCATCCTGGTCGTCGGCTCCACTGCCGACCCCATCACGCCCTACGCCGCCACCCGCCAACTCACCGCCGAACTCGGCAACGCCTCCCTGCTCACCCGCGGCGGCGACGGCAACACCGCCTACGGACGCAGCACCTGCATCCGCACCGCCGTCGACACCTTCCTCACCCAGGGCACCCTCCCCGCCCCCGGCAAGGGCTGCCCGAGCGACTGACCACCCGCACACACCGGCCCGCCACCGAGCGGCGACGACAACCCGGCCCGTCCAACGAGTCTGGCAGCGGCCGGAGCCGGGTGCCGTCACCGCCGCCCCGGCACCCGACCCCGCACGTCCACCGGGACACCCCAGGTCCGCCCACCCGTGCGGCACCTCCCCGGCCACCCCTGCCGGCACGCCCAGCTCGTCGCCGACCAGGACCGCAGATCCACTGTGATCAACCTCGGCATGCCCACCTTCAACCAGATCGCCGCCCGGACCATGGACACGAAGGGCCCCGCCTCATAGCTGCAGACCGTCGGGGCCAGCGGGATCTACCGCATCCAGGTCGGCTTCTACCGCGTTCAGTACGAGGTCCACGACCAGACGGTCACCGTCACCGTCTTCCATCTCGGCCGGGCCTGACCACTCGACAGCCCGCATGACGAAGCCGGTGGAGGCACGCACTGGGCCTCCACCGGCTTCATCATGCGGTCACGCGCGGCCGTTTCCCGGACGGCGCGAAGCACATCCGGCCGCGGGTCAAGTCGAGGCTTATGCCGTGACGGTCTTCGTGGCGATCTTGTCGTCCAGGTACACCACCGCAGTGGGGCCGGACTCGTCCGTCGACGGCACGACGTTCTGCAGGGCCTGTGAGATCGCCGCGCCCACGCGGCGTCCGATCGCCTTGTCCAGGCCGTTGTAGGCGTGGTTTGGGAGGTACGGCCGGTCCTGGACGTTGGCGCAGAAGTACAGGACCGAGGCGAGCGTGCTGCCCGCCAAGGGCACGGTCACCATGCCGTCGGCCTCGGTGACGATGTCCTCGTCAGCCGGCGGACAGAAGACGTTGTCCACGACGTCCACCGGCTGGGAGAAGCCACCCTCCTTGTGTGCCGGGGTTTGCTTGGCCAGGTAGTCCCAGGTATTTCGGTGGCAGCGCACCCGGGCCACCCCGACCCCGGCGGCCTTCGCCATGTCGCTGGCCAGGTGATCCCGGCTGCTGGGCCACTCTTCGTACGGGAGCTTCTTCTTGAACAGGGACTTGATCTCCAACGCGGTCTCTCCTCCGGGGGCTGCGTCGTTCGCGTGCTGGTGACCAGCGTGGACATGAGGGGAGATCCTGCTCGCCGATTCCGTTTCGTTCACTCAAACGGGCGATCGTTGAGGGCATGCGGCGACGTCGGCGGAGACCTCCGACTGTGCATGACCGCGACGCAGCAGCCGAGGGCGTGGATCCCGGGAGCCCCAGAGCCGGCCCCGCGCCCGCAGGGGTTGGGACGACGTCACGGCCGATCAGCCCGTCCGCCCCGCGCCCGTGAGGTCGGCCAGTGTTGGGGAGGACGGTGTGCAACGGGGCGGCGGTGCGGTCGGTTGGTTGGTTACCGATCGCTGTCGGCGCTACGGAGCCGGGTGAAGACGTCCTTGGCCGGGGTCCACTTCTGTCCGCCGAGCAGCGCGGCGAGGGAAGCCATGGCGTTCCTGGTAGGCGTGGTGGTCGGCGAGCGGGGGTCGGGCCGGCTGTGTGGTGGGCCGGTTGTCGCGACGGGCGGGCTGGTCGTCGGGGTCCTGGTCGTGCTGCACGACGGGGGCGGGGCCGACGCGGACGTCGATGGCCCGGACGGTGCCCGGGCCGGAGCTGCTCGAGGGCGGTGAGGATGCGGCGCAGGTGGAGGCGGAGCTGGGCGGCCCAGGCCGGGGAGTCGGCGACCACGCGCAGGCGGCGGGTGGTCGGGTCGTAGCCGGCGAGGTGCCAGTGGGCGGCGGCGTCGGGGCCGACGATCGAAGGCCAGCGGTCGCGCAGGCCCCGTGCTCAGCCAGCAGGTCGGCGTCGACCTCACCGTCGCCGACCTGCTGGCTGAGACCGCACACCCGAGACCCTTGCCCTGGAGGAGGAGCTCGCGGACAGCCGGCTCGCCGCCGTCCTGCGCGCCCTCACCGCCGAGGAGCAGGCCACCGCCCGCCGCTGGGCGGCAGACGGAGAGACCTGGGCCCAGGCCGCGCTCGACACCGGCCAGCCCGAGGCCTACGGCGAGCGGGTACGCCGTAAGCTCAAGCGCCTCGGCGCCCGCCACACCGAACGCGCCCTCGCCGCGGCCGGGGCGGTGACCCGGTGAGCGAGATCCTGCACGCGGCCCTGCCCGAGTTCCTCGCCGGCCTCGCCGTCGCCGCGGTGGTGGCCGCGGCGACCGCGACGTACCGCCGGGTCCAGGCCTGGCTGAGGAGGTAGGGGCGTCAGGTGCGGGGGTTGCGAGGGATCGGTCAGGAATCGAGAAGCCCCGGCCTCCGTGCAGCCCCTAGCGTGATGGTCATGGCAACCACCGCTTCCACCGCAGCCGACATGTCTCTCGCGTCCGTCACCCTTGAGGTGGCCGACCTTGAGGCCGCCCGCCGCTTCTACAACGCCTTCGGCGTGGATACATACGTGCGCCTGCTGGCGTCCGAGGCGCACTCCACCGGATTCCGCGGTTTCACCCTGGCGCTCACCGTGTCCGGGCCGGCCACCGTCGATGGCTTCGTCGGCGCCGCCGTGGACGCTGGCGCCACGGTGCTGAAGCCCGCCGCGAAGTCGCTGTGGGGCTACGGTGGCGTCGTCCAGGCCCCAGACGGGACGATCTGGAAGATCGCGACCTCGTCGAAGAAGGACACCGGCCCCGCCACCCGCGTGATCGACGAGGTCGTCCTGCTGCTCGGCGTTGAGGACATGAAGGCCACCAAGCAGCTCTACGTCGGCCGGGGCCTGACCGTGTCCAAGAGCTTCGGCAGCAAGTACACCGAGTTCGCCCCCAGCCAGTCCAGCCCGGTCAAGCTGGCGCTGTACAAGCGCCGAGCCCTGGCCAAGGACCTCGGTGTCCCCGCTGACGGCTCCGGCTCGCACCGCATCGTCCTCGGCAGCATCACCGGCCCATTCACCGACCCGGACGGATTCGTCTGGGAGGCTGCCGCGCCCTCAGCATAGGACAGCAGCCGTCCCCAGATTCACCTGACTGCCCAACAGCTGTGCTACTGCGGGCGGCGCGCATGACGTTGCGGGCAAGGTCGGCACCGGTGGTCGCGGTCATCAGCGGCTCCCGGCGAGCTCACGCTCACGGCGGCGGGCGGCCAGCTGCTCGCGCAAGCTGATGCCCTCGGAGTGGTCCTCGGCCATCCAGGCCGGGACCGTGACCGGGGGCAGCTCGGCGCCGTCGATCGCCCGGGGGACCTCGGCCAGGGCAGGCTGGTCCAGCAGAGGCGCGCACAGACCGCACGGCAGCACGGTCCGCACATGCCGGTCGCAGTAGGCCGGCCGCTGCTGCTCCTCGACCTGGTCGGCGTGACCGTGGGTGTCCGCCGGTGCCGGGGCCGGGGTGGTGCGGATCTTGGCCAGGGCCTGGTCCCGCTTGGCCTAGCGACGGATCGCGTGCCGGTGCTGGGCTCCTTCGACGCCGCGCCGGGGCCCGTTCCGGTTCCGGATGACTCGCTACGGGCGTCCGTGGCCGGGGCTGGCCATCGGAGGCGGGGGGCCCGACGAGGGGCGGGGAGCCCTGGCAAGGCGGTGCCTCCGCTCCAGGGGCTCGACATATTCGGTCGCCCCGCGGTGCCCCACGTAAGCGCGCACCCTCTCCAGCTTGGGCCGGTGGTCCGGCCGCGTTGCCACCCGCTCGGGAACGAAGACGATGTTGGCAAGCTCGGAATCTGGCACGACGGCGAACTCGGGGAAGCCGAAGACGCGACCCCAGGCTTGCTGCCAGACCCGCAGGTCGGGGAGCTTTCCCGGCCGGCACCCGGTCAGGAACGCCCGGACCTGCTCCCACGTGGGATCGGGCCCCGTGGAGAGCATGCGGTGAGCGGTGCTCTTGGTGATGTGCAGTTTGCTGAGCTCGGCGTTGGCGGAGATGGCGCGCACGGAGGGGCTGCCGGCCTCGCGGTGGTAGGAGCGCAGCCCGTTCTGGAAGTCGAGCCGGCCGCGCATGTAGTTGGGGTGGGGGGCGACGGCGGGGTGGGCTTGACGGGCGATGCGCGCGCCGGCCTTGGGGTCGTCGTAACGGGAGGCCGTCGCGCGCAGGGCCCGGAGGCGCCGTGCGGTCAACAGGAGCCGACGGGCGTGCTGAAGCTGGGCCGGGGAGGCGCCGCAGGCCAGCGCGTACTCCTGGACCGTCTCGATCCTGGGGATGCAGTCGCCGCCCTGGTCGGCGCGGGAGAGAGTAGCTGCGGAGCAGTAGCGCTTGCCGCCGATCCGGTCCGCCATCTCTGCGTAGGTGAGGTCGGTGCCGTCGGGTCGCCGACGGAGTCGGCGGAGGAAGCTCGCGAGTTCCTCCGCCGGCCCGCTCTGGACCCCGGCCTTGTTGCGGCCGGACATGGTTATCGGCTCAGCTGCCAGCGCAGGCGGGTGCGGCTGAGCAGGGCACGCTTGGTGACGAATCCGGCCGCGGCCCCGACGACGCCGGTCGCCGCTGCGGAGACGATCGGGTTCGCCAGCACGGACGGCTCGCCGACCGCGAGTACCCCGACCAGCAGGATGATGACGACGATGCCGACGACGCCCACCGGCAGGCTGTTGCGCCGCCACGGGCGCACGGGAGTCATGGACATGACTCTCCAATCTCTTGACTTGTGATTACTCGGTACGAGCCCAGCGGCTTGCCGACCGCGCGTGAAGGGCAGTCAAGATCCTGCCAAACGGCGTAACGCAATTGCAAGCAAAATCCCGACTAGCTCCTCCAATTAAATCAATACGTCCCAAGAAAACTGACTATTTAACAGGTGTTAAACTACCCTTCATTTCTACGTTTTCGCAGGTCAGGGCACATATCCAGCCTTGAAATTAATTCAATCCAAGCGTCTCTGTCCCATCTGTCGTTGCTACTACCGTTGCTGGATAGGCAAGGTGTTCCCCGACTGGCTCTCCCCGGCTTGTCGATTACTCGGTACAAGGGGATGGACCACAGGCTGTTGCCGCAGCCGGTCCCGCGTCGGAGCGCCGGCGCCAGGAGTCGAGAGGCTCCTCCGCAGATGAGCTGGGGATGTCGGGCTAAACCGGCATCCCCGTCTTGCTTCCCGCCCCAGCGGTCTGAAATGACCCCTCGCAGTGGCACGATGACGCGGTGACTTCTCCCGCACGCCGCCCGCTCGGCGCCGGCCCGCAGCCCGCCGACCCGTGTGCGGGAGCGCGGCGGTTATCGAGACAGATGATCTATCTCGAATCACGCAGGGGTCAGTGCCCCCTCAGGGACTGTCGGCCCCTCGGGCACTGGCATGGTGACGGCTCGCCGGACGGCGGCGCGCAGGACGTCGCCGGTGGTGATGAGGTCGGCCTGGAGCCGCTCGATCTCGGGGCGGTGTTCGGCGCGGCCGGCAAGGAGCTGGAGGCGGTGCTCGATCGCGGAGGACTGCCAGTAGACAGGCGCACGGTCAGCGACTCCTCGAACCGCGCGGCGCCTTCGGCGTGCTGGTAGCGGGAGGAGGCGGAGCCCCAGCGGCGGCCGGAGCCGATGGCGCCGGGCCTGGGCGCGGACCACTGCCCGTCCCAGCCGCGGATGGAGAGCTCGGCGCGCAGAGCGCGGGCGACGACCAGCCGCCCGGCCGCGCGCTCCAGCTCCCGCTCGGCCCGAAGTTCCTGACGGGCCGCCGCGAGCGCGGCGCCGCGCAGGCCCCGATGCGCCAAGCAGCGCTCGGTGAGCCAGGCCTTCTCGGCGGCGGCCAAGCGTACGGCCTCGGCCAGGCCGTCGAGGTCCGAGCGGTGCAGCACAACGGCGAACGACGGCATTGCTCACCTCGGTCAGCCTTCGCGTGCCCGGGTCGGACGGCGTTCTCGCCCCCCGCTCCACTCACCCGCATCGGTCAGCCCTCGCATGCCCGGGTCGGACAGTGCGCCCCCGGTTCGGACGCACAGGGCGATCGGTCAGCCCTCGCGTGCCCAGGGCGGACGCTCGCACGAACGGCACGGCAGGGCATCAACTCCCTCGGTCAGCCCTCGCGTGCCCGGGGCGGACCGCGCGTGTGCCTGCTGGCGGGTACGGGTACCCGGTCAGCCCTCGCGTGCCCAGGTCGGACCGGTGTCACCCGCCTTCGGGCGGTGGCGGTCACGGTCAGCCCTCGCGTGCCCGGGCCGGACCTCCGGGACCACCGCCCATATTCGGGCGGTGGTGGTCAGCCCTCGCGTGCCCGGGCCGGACGCGCTCGCCGTCTCCCTCGCCGTTGTCCTCACCGGTCAGCCCTCGCGTGCCCGGGCCGGACGTGGTCCGGGCGATGTCCAGGGCTGCGGTGCTCGGTCAGCCCTCGCGCGCCCGGGTCGGACCCCTTCGTGAACTGGGCGTCTATACGGGCTTTTCGATTTCTATGCTCTCTGTGGAGTTGTGGCCCGAGTTTTCGGGTGGGTGTGGGCTGTCGGGGGATTACTCCCGCCGAGGTGGCCCGCCGCCGGGTGGCGGTGGGTCTTCCCGTTTCTGCCTTTCGGCGCGTCCGTGCCTGCCCTCGCGGGCGGGGCTTACCAGACTTCCACGGGCTTTTACGTCCCCCTCTACCAGAGGGACGGCGTACCGGGCGATGTTGCGTGCCGCGTTGAGGTCGCGGTCGATCGTCAGGCCGCAGGTGGTGCAGTGGTACTCCCGCTCGGCCAGGGACAGCGTGGGTTTGACTGCCCCGCAGGCCGAACAGGTCTTGCTGGACGGGTGCCAGCGGTCGAGGACCGCGAGGCCGGAGCCGTACCAGCACGTCTTGTAGGTGAGTTGACGCCGGAATTCGCCAGGGGACGCGTCAAGGACCGCGCGGTTCAGGCCCGCCTTCTGCCGCACCCGCCGACCGGGCTGCTCGACGGTGCCCTTCGCGGAGGCGCTCATACCGGTGACGTTGAGATCCTCGACAGCGACGGTCGCGAAGCCCGTGGCCAGCCGCTTGGTGAGCCGGTGGATGCTGGTGGCACGGCGCTGGGCAATGCGGTGCTGAATCACGCCGACGCGCCGCGCCGCCCGGGCACGGCGGTTGGACCCTCGCTGGGTGCGGGACAGGGCGCGCTGTGCCTTGGCGAGTTGGCGGGTGGCGGCGTCGAGGTGGCGGGGATTGTCGACGTGGACGCTCGCCGGGTGCGTCGGGTCGAGGGGCTGGGAGAGTGTGGCGAGGTGTTTGACGCCCCAGTCGACGCCGATCGTGCCGCGTTCGGTCTGCGCGCTGGTTGGCTTGTCGGGCAGGTCCTGGAGCACCTTCACCAGGACAGAGGCGTACCAGCGGTTCCCGCCGCGAGAGACAGTCACGGACTGGACAACGGCCTGGCCCTTGCCGATGAGGCGGGACAGTCGCTTGGCGGAGTCGTGAATGCGCACCGATCCGATGCGGGGCATAACCAGCCGCCGGTAGCCGTCCGGGCGGATCGTCGGCTTCTTCACGTCGTGGTGGAGGCGGAAGGAGTCCCGGGCCCGGCCCTTTTTCTTGAACCGCGGGTAGCCGACCGCCCGGCCGACGCGACGGCCCGCCAACGAGTCGAACCAGTTCTTGAACGCCATGTCCGCGTCGATGAATGCCGACTGGAACGCGTACGTGGACACCTCGTGCCACCACGGGCACGGAGCGAGCGGGCCGTGGAAGCCGTCCGGGTGCCTGTCCACCCGGGAGTCGCCCTTGATCGCGTTGAGGTGCTTCTTGATCGTGGCCTGGCCCGGGATTCGGACGTCGACCTTCTTCCTCGCGTCGGCCTCGCTCAGCCCAGCCGCGGTCAGAGCATCCACCTGGGTACGCCATTCGCGGTGCGCCGCGATCTTCCGGCCCAGCGCCCAGTTGAACGCCCACCTCGCCGCACCGGCATGCCGACTCAAGTCCGCCGCCTGCGCGGGCGTCGGGTCCAGGGTGAACTTGAACGCCCGCAAACTCTCCTGCAACAAGGCGCAGTTCACCCCCATCCGTGTCCGACCGACTACGTTCGGCGAAACCGTAGCCGACCCCACTGACAACCGACGCCCAAACGACCAACTGCCCTGGTCACAAGGCCAACAGGACGATGGCGACCTCCGCACCCACCGGCGACTCCAGGCATCCAGAGCGACCCCACCCGACCCCCGGAACCACCACGGTCTACGCCGCACCGCTCCGGAGCGCTGTTGGCCGGGATTGACGCAGGGGGATCACCCCGGCCCGGGTGGCGCGGGCGACGGCGATAGCGGCGCGGTGGCGTTCGCGCTGCTGGCGGGCGTGCTCGGCGGTATCGGTGGCCGGGGTGTCTTCGATCGCGGGCCGGTGGGCGTCCTCGGGCTCGCGCAGCCGGTTGTAGTGCCGACGCAGGATGGCCTCCCGCTCGGCGACGGCCTCGTCGAGCGCGGCCTGGCGGGCGGCGGCGTCCTCGCGCATCCGGCGGCGCAGGTCCTGGTAGGCGGTGTGGTCGGCGAGCGGGAGCCGGGCCGGCTGCACGGCAGGCCGGTCGTCGCGGCGGGCGGGCCGGTCGGCGGGGTCCTGGTCGTGCTGCACCACAGGAGCGGGGCCGACACGGACGTCGATGGCTCGGACTGTGCCGGGGCGCAGCCTGGGCCGCCCAGCTGCGCCTCCACCTGCGCCGCGTCCTCACCGACCTCGAGCGCCGGGGAGTCGGCGACCACGCGTAGGCGGCGGGTGGTCGGGTTGTACCCGGCGAGGTGCCAGTGGTCGGCGGCATCGGGGCCGACGATCGCGGGCCAGCGGTCGCGCAGGCCTCCGCCGGCGGTGCCGAGGGTCCAGCCGTGCGCGGCGACCAGGGCGAGGAACGCGTCGGCGATGGGCTGGGGTTCGCGCGGGCCGCGCCGCGGCGTGGCCGTGGTCTGCCGGGTGGTGCGCTGGGCGGGGGCGTTGCCGTTGGTGCGGGCGCGGTCGGCACCGGTGGTCGCGGTCACGCCGCGCCCTGGGCGGATGCCGACCGCGGCAGCTGCTGGGCGGTGCGCAGCGGGATAGCGTGGCCGTCGGCCGACGGCACGACCAAAGCGACGATCCGGTGATCGGAGAGAGCGCTAGAAGGCTCATGAAGATCTTGCTGAGGGGCTGTGCGGCCGCAGGCCGGGTGGACCTTTCGGCTATGTGGCAGTCGGGGTGAGGTGCCAGGTGTCGTTGGTGCGGGTCAGTCCGAGGTTGATCAGTCGGCGGAGGTTGAGGGCGGCGGCTCGGGTGTGGAGCCAGGTGTCGTTCTTGATGGTGCCGCGGTAGCGGAGTCTGCGGTTGCCTCGGTCGACGATCCAGGCGACGGCGCGTTCGACCGGTGGCCTCCAGCGGCGGTAGTCAGCTTGCCAGTTGGGATCGGTGGCGGCCTGGTGGCGCGCGGCGGCGAGGATGTCGTGGTGCGGGCGGATGGTCAGGATGCGGCCGGCCTTGGCTTTGGTGCACCGCTCGCGCAGGGGGCATCCGGTGCACAGGTTTCCGAAGGTCGCCTTGCGCTGGTTGTGCCGGCCGCCGGGGTCCGACAGGGACACGGTGTGCCCGGCGGGGCAGGTCACGGTGGCGGCAGCGGTGTCGGATGGCGAAGTCGTCCAGGGTGAAGCCGCCGGGGACGGCGGGCCGTAGCGGGGCGGGCTTGAGAAACAGCCGGTGCCCCTCCTGCTCCAGGGCCTGGCGGGCGTCGCCGGTGGAGTAGGCGGTGTCGCCGAAGGCGTCCACCGGGGTGCCCTCGTCGGCGAGCAGTTCGATGCCGACGGCGGCCTCGTGATGCTCGGCTCCGGCGCCGGGCCGCAGGGCGACGGCGGTGTATAAGCCGGTCTCGGGCTCGACGGCGAGGTGGGCCTTGAAGCCGTCCTGCTGGTGGGTTCGGGTCTTGTGCACGTGCCGGGCTTCGGCGTCGACGGTGGAGACCATCCGGTCGTAGGCGGTGCCTCGGGTGATGCGCCAGCGCCCGTCACGGCCGTCCGAGTCCTCGGCCGGTTCGACGTCCTGCCCTGCGACCAGGGCCAGGATGCCGACCGCGTTCGCGGCCTTCTCGCCGAGTTGCTGTTCGGGCAGATGACCCAGCAGCCGAAGCGCGTCGCCGACCAGGGCGTCGACCAGCTCGGCCCGTGCCTGCTCGTCGTTCCAGGCGATGCGGGGCTTGCCTGGGTCGGTGTAGTCGTGGGCGGTGCACTGGACGGCCGCGACCTGGTCGGCGCCGGGGACCTCGCGGATCACCGCGCGGATGGCGGCGATGATTTGGGTGACGGTGTCCTGGGTGGCGACCGCGTCGTCCAGCACGGTGGAGTCCAGAGCCCTGCGATGCCGGCCCTTGAGGACACCGGTGGCTCTCACGATTTCACGCACGGCCTCGAACACCCGGTTCGGCCTGGCCGAACGGGCCAGCCGACGCCGGAAGTAGGCCAGCAACGACGGATCGAACGCGGTGTCGTTCAGGCCCAGCCCGCACGCGGCCTTCCACCGCAGGTCGCACCGCAGTTCCTGGACCGTCTCGAAGTCCGACAGTCCGTGCAGGGCCTGCAGCGTGATCGCGGCGGCCAGGATCTGCGGCGGCATACTCGGACGGCCGTTCACCGACGGGTACATGTCCGCGAACATCGACGCCGGGAACAGCTCACCGCGATGCTCGGCCAGGAACGCGAACACGCTCCCGGACGGGATCAACTCCCGGCAGGTCTCCCACACATCCGGCCCGACCGTCTCCCCGGCCCATTCCCCCATCGCCACAGCAAACAGTCTGGCCCCGCCACTCACACAGCGAGGCCAGAACCCAAGATTTTCATGAGCCTTCTAGTACCTCATGAGCTTGGCGTTCAGGGCGGTAAGCAGTTGCTCCGCGCGCGCTTCATTCTGGGCAATCGTCTCCGCGTCGTTCTCGCTCTGGACGAAGACGCTGAGCACCACCGAGCCCTTGGTGGCGACCAGGTAGACATAGGGGTCCGGGTGGGTCGAGTTGCCCCCCGTCGTCTGCCCCTCCTCGGCGTAGAGCTCGTCGACGGAGGCGGAGAAACCCTCAAGCGAGACCTCGTGGATGTTCTCGGTCGCGACGGATCCGCCGTTGAAGACGAAGCTCTTCGGGCAGCGCTTGCCGTCCGCCCTGCCGGTGGAAAGGTAGTTCCGGGCGTCGGCGGGCGTGGTGAACACGCTCACGGTCGTGTTGCCGCCGACCGCGGTCTTGGTGGCGTCGCCTTCGAGCGGGCGTTCCACATTCCTGGTCATCTGGCCGCGCAGGCTCGGCGGCGGGGATATGGACTGGTACCGGCACGACGCGTCGAGCTCGTAGGCCACGAGTTTGGCGTTCTCGCCGACAAGGCTGCTCTTGAAGCCGGTGCCCCACTCGGCCGGGGTGAGGGCCACGGCGGCGGCCAGTGCACCGCTCATCACCTTGCCCTTGACCGTGGGCGTGGTGGTGGCCGTTGTGGTGGCCGGGCCCGTTGTGGTGGCGGGTGTAGAGGTCGCCTGGGAGTTCGCGGTGGAGGTGCCGGAGGAGCACGAGGACAGCAGCAGCGTGGATAGGAGGGCGCAGCACACCGTTCCTGCTCTCTTCCCGAGATCGGTTCTCATCACGGGTGAGTACTAAACCACCCTCAAGATCGTCCGTGCGGGCCGGGTGCCCCGGACCGGGCCCCGCCGTCAGCGGTGGAAGGCCTTTGTCACCCGGCAACGACAACCCTCGAACTCGGGCCTGACCATGGTCACTTCATGGTGCCACCACGCTGTGCCGGGCACTGGGGAAACAGCGCAAATCCCCCTCGGCCCGGCCCGGCGATGCCGGGGGTCAGGGCGTCGGCGGTGGCGTGACCTGGCAGACGACGACGAGCTCCAGGCGCGGGACGACGTAGTAGGCGAGCAGACCGCCGGCGACGTCGAGGTAGCGCATCGGCTCGCCGCTGCCCTGGTAGGAGGTGCCGTCCAGGTAGAGCGCTTCGGCAGCGCGAACGAGTTCGGCGGCCCGCTGCTCGACGGCGGCGAGGAAGTTGGCCGGGGCGCCGGCGGTGACGTGCTGCTCGCTGGGGAGGTACTCCCAGCTCCAGGTCACGCGTTCACCGCCGCGTAGGCGGCGCGGTAGAGCTCGGCGACGGTG
>NZ_JBSFJV010000137.1:0-15261 GCF_053598235.1 Kitasatospora sp. NPDC001159 | reverse complement strand
CTTGATACCGAGGGCGGCGAGTTCACCGTGGATGCGCCGGTAGCCCCACGAGCTGTTCTCGCGGGCCAGGCGCAGGACCAGGGCGCGGATCGACCGGACGGTGGGCGGGCGCCCGCGACGCTTCGGTGTGCAGGTCGCGGCGTGGCGCCGCTTGAGCAGGTCGCGGTGCCACCGCAGGACCGTCTCCGGGCGGGACCAGCAACACAAGGCGCCGCAGCCTGTCGGTGGGGAGGTGGTAAAGCAGCCCCGCGAGGACCGCGCGGTCCGTGTCGGTGAAGGCGGGCTTGCCGACCTGGCGCTGCAGGATGAGGAGTTGGTGCCGGAGCGCAAGGATCTCGATGTCTTTCTCACGATCGCTCATCGGCAGCAGGCGCAGGAGCGTCAGCGTGTTGACTGCGGCGAGGTAGGTCAGGCGCAGCAGCACGACGCGACCCGCGGCCAGGTGACAAGGCTGCGAGTTATCGGCACCCACAGTCCGCGTCGGTCAGGGCGTGCCACACCTTCTCCGCAGTGCTCGCGATGTAGGTGACATAGGCGAATGACGGCTCGGTGCTGCTGCCCATGATGTGCTCTGCTCGCTCGTTCTCCACCATGGCAGTGTGGACGGAAACCCGGTGTACGACGGGGCCGAGCCGGTCGGCGCGCTCGAGGTAGCGCCGACGGCCCGGACGGCGGTGGCGTGGCTGCCGCCGCAGGAGCTCTGGCCAGCGATCCAGGACATCCGCTGGGAGCATGATCCGCAGGTACGGCGGTGGCCGCCGCATGTGAACCTGCTGTTCGGCTTCGTGCCGGAGGAGGAGTTCGCGCGGGCGGTGCCGCTGCTCGCCGCCGGAGCGGCGGAGAGCGCGGCGTTCGCCGCGCGTCTGGCCGGCGTACGGTACTTCCGGCACCGGCATTACGCCACCGTGTGGCTCGACCCGGCCGCGGCGGGCCCGGCGCCGTGGACCTGTCTCCACCGGTCGCTGGAGCAATGGTTCCCGCTCTGCCGCGGGCGCGGCGGCCGTTTCATCCCGCATCTGTCCCTCGGCCGCACACAGGACCCGCGGCAGCTGGTTGCCGAGTGCGCCGCCCGGCTCGGCGCACTGTCGGCGGTGGTCGAGGAGGTGGTCTTGCTCTCCCGGCGCGGCGACGAACCAATGCGGACCCGGGCCGCGATCGCGTTGGGCACGGGCGAGGTCCGTCAACTGCCGGATTGCTAGTAGGGCTTGGTCAGGTCGGTTCAACTGTGGCGTGTCCGTTGGCTGGTTGTGTCGTTGGCAGTGGGTGACACCTGGGGAGATGACGGAGGTCCGGGAGGACCTGGAGACGTTCACGGCGGAGATGTTCGAGGCGTTCACGCGCCGGGATCAGCAGCGCTGGGGACGGGTCTATGTGCGTGGGCTGTTGATGGACGGCGGGCGCAAGTCGGTCGAGCCGATGGCAGCGCGGCTTGGCGAGGACGGGAACCGACAGGCGCTGGCGCACTTCGTGACCACCAGCCCGTGGGATCCCGCGCATGCGCGGGCCCGGCTGGCCTGGCGGATGCAGTCGTAGCCGGAGTCCATGACGATGAGGATGTCCGCGTCGCCGGGCCGCCACTGCCCGGCGTGCACGAGCCGGGTGATGACCTCGCGGAGCTGGGCGGCGGTCACCGCGGTGGCATCGTCCGCCGGCCCGAGCCGGATCGCGTCCAGCACAGCGGTCCAGGACGTGCGTCCGGTCGCAGCCTGCGCAGGCGGCGCGGCTCCAGCCAGCCGTGATTGACCGCGTCGTACATCGCCCCGTGCCCGCGCCGGTGCTCGGCCGTGAGCGTCAGCTCGACCAGGGACTTCACCGGCCCATCCGCACACAGCACCGCGCCGGTCAGCTCCGTCCGCCCGGGTGTCAAGGCAGTCGTAGAACTGGACACGAACGTGGGACAGGACGCCCAGCGCGGCGTCAGCGGACTGTTCAGGGCGAGACTCTTCACCAGCGGCCGTTCCTTCACGCGACGTTGCTCGACACCCGAAGCGTGAAGAACGGCCGTCCCGCTGTCTCAGGAAGGAACCAAGATCAGCGGGTCAGGTGAACCGCCGAGGTTAAACAAAAAAGCTCAGCCGACCGCGGTGCTCGCGCCCGGGGTGAGCCGCCCGTGGTCGGCGCCGCCCAGTTTGTCGATCATGAAGTCGTAGAGCGGGCGCGCGTGGTCCCGGAGCAGGCTGTCGTGGATGTCGATGGCCCGCCGGGGCGCGACCGCGCGGACGTAGTCGATCACTTCGGCGACCTTGTTCCAGGGCGCGTGGACGGGCAGCAGCAGGGTGTCGACCGTGCGGCCCTCGGGGACGGTGAAGGCGTCGCCCGGGTGGAACACCGCGCCGCCGTCGAGGAGATAACCGACGTTGGTGACCCGGGGGACATCGGGGTGGATGACGGCGTGCAGCTGGCCGTGCACCTCGACCTCGAAGCCGGCCGCGGTGAAGGTGTCGCCTTCGCCCACGGTGTGCACCCGCCCGGGGAACGCGGCCGAGAGCTGCTCGGCGACGCTGGCCAGGGTCCAGATCTCGGCGCCCGGATTGGCCTCCATGCCCGCCCGCAGCCGGTCCTCGTTGAAGTGGTCCATGTGCTCATGGGTGACCAGGATCGCGTCCGCCCCCACGGCCGCGTCCTCCTCGCTGAAGCTGCCGGGATCGATCACGAGCGTCTGCCCGTCCTTCTCCAGCCGGACACAGGCGTGGCTCTTCTTAGTGAGTTCCATAAATCTCATGACTGTCTCCTCGTGGTGTGTGTCAGCCAGCATAGAAGATTTTGGCCAGCCAGTAAACTGTTGATTGGCCGATACTGGTAGAATCGAAGACGAACATAGGAGGTATGGGAAGTGGGGGCTGGGGATACGATGGCCAGGCGACGCGCGGAGACGAGCCAGGAGAGCCGCAGGTTGCTGGTGGATGCGGCAACCGAGCTCTTCGCGGAACGCGGCTACCGGCAGACCACCTTCGCCGACATCTCCGAACGATCCGGTATCAGCCGGGGCTCGATCCCCTGGCACTTCGGCAACAAAGAAGGCCTACTCGAAGCGGTCGTCGAGCAACTGCTCGACATCACAGAGACCCGACTGGCTGCCTCGCAGACCGGGCCGGACGGCCTCGATCGGGCACTTGATCGGGCCCTGGAGTTCACCCGCCTGCCCGCCGCCCGGCTTTTCATCACCCTCATCGCGGAGGCCGTCGAACCCGGCTCACCGCTCCACCACCGCTACGCCGAGCTCCACAGAGCCTTGCGCGGTGCGATCCGTACCTGGCTCGCCCCGGCCGTCCCGGCGACGCATGTCGACCCCGACGATCTCGCCACCATCGTCCTCGGCACACTGATCGGCATCCACCAGCAATGGCGCATCTCGCCGGAGGACATCGACCTGGAACGCGTCTACGCGACCGTGCGATCCGTCCTGGCCACGGTCGTAGAGCAGGGCGTGTCCCCTCATCAGCAGTGAGCCGAAGCCCCCGACCTTCGGCTCACGGGCACCCGGGCCGTCACCAGGCGGGATCGGAGCCGTAATGGAAGGAAATAACCACCCAGCGTGGACGTGGGTTCTCGGCAGTTCACGCCGGTCATCACGGTGGACCTCATGGACTCCGCATCAGCCGCGCGGACACTTACGGGAAGGCTGCAGGTGCGTGTGGACCGAGCCATAGCATCCGCGCTGCGCCGCCTGGATGCCCGTTTGGGTGCCGCGACGTGCACCGCTTATTTGCCGACCTCGGACACCCGGTCGCTGATCGCAGCGATGACGGTGAGCACGCCCTTGAGCTTCACTATCCTGCCATTGGTGCCAGCAGACGATGTCCGAGCAGCCGGCGGCTCTCCTCAGCGTCCCGTACAACACAGGGGTGGCGTCTGTACCGGTACGCACATCGCGGCTCCGATTCGGGGAGGAAATGCGAGTCGAACCCGCCCAGTGGAGAGCTAGGAGTCTGCCAGCCACGACAGCAAGCGGCCCTGCGACCAGCAGCGGCCGATGGCCTCGGCGCGCAGAGCCGACTGCTCGAACATCGCCAGGCCGATGATGCTGTGGCAGAGGCACGGCGATCGCCAAATGTCGGTATCGTCGGCGCGACTCCCACCCCCTCCGCTGACACCCACGCCACCGCCCGGTCGGTCGCCGCTTCGTCGAGGCGGTGCAGGAAGCGCAGGCGACTCTCAAGCGAAAAGCGCGATAGCGCCCATGCCGTGGTGACGACAGGCAGGGCGTCCGCAGGCACACGGGCGAAGGCGTCGGGCATCACCTCGACGACATCACCCGTCAGCAGCAGCGGAGGGGCTGTCGCCGCCAATGCCAGCTCCGCATCGAGCTTTGCGGCCCGCTCCGGCTGATCCGGCCACAGGCAGGCGCGCAACCATCGGGCTTCATCCGCGTCGGTCACGTCCGGGGGAACTCAGGTGTGGTGCTCTCCCAGTGCCGCACCATGGATCCGACCGTCTGGTCGCCCGGGGGAAGCAGACGGGGGCACTCGTGGTGGTCGGTCATGCGCGTCACCGGCCCCGTTCGGCGTCCCACTCGGCCATCAACGTCAGGAGTTCCATCTGGCTGAGGCGCGGAAGTTCCGGGTCGAGTTCACGGTAGCGTTGGTAGACGTTGACCACGACGCGTTCCGCGTCGAGCCAGGTGGCGTATTCGGCGAGGTCGATCCCGGCAGCGGCCTCCTGATGGGTGAGCCCTCGGGCGTGGGCGGCGTCGGCCTGCTCGACGACATGGGTGAGGTAGCCGCGCATGGCGCGGATCCCGTCGGGGTCGGTGACCGGGCCATGGCCTGGCACGATTGTGGGAGCGTCCAGGGCGATCATGGTGTCGCAGGCCTTGATCCAGTTGGCGATGGGACCGGCCCAGACGATCGGCGTGCACCCGACGAACAGCAGGTCGCCGGCGAAGATCACACCCGTGTCGGGGATGTGGACGACCGAGTCGGCGCCGGTGTGTGCCGGTCCCAGATTCAGCACCCGTACCTCTCGGCCGCCGATGTCGAGCGTCAGCTCGCCGTCGTAGGTCTGATCAGGGGTACGCAGGCGGATGTGGCCGAAGTCGAAGTGACCGAACCGTTGGCGCACGAAGCGGGTCACCACGGAGCCGAGGTCGCCGAGCTGGACCATGGTGGTCATGTAGGGGGGCCTCTCATGGCTCATCTCCTCGGCCGTGCCCTCCGCCGCGATGATCCGCACCGATGGGTCGAGGAGCTGGTTTCCGTAGGTGTGGTCGCCGTTGGAGTGGGTCAAGACGGCGTGAGAGATGGGGCGTGTCCCGGTCACCGGCTCCATCGCCGTGAGCATCTCCTGGGTGAGCGACAGGTCCCAGAGGGTGTCGACGAGCAGTGAGGAACCGGCTCCGCCGATCAGTCCGGCGTTGCTCCAGCCGTAGCCGCCGTCGGGCAGGAGCCAGGCCCACACGTCCTTGCCGACCTCGTGCAGCCCCCGTGTGTACGGCAGCAGCGGCGTGGCGGGGTTCACGCGCGGTGCGCGGACCGGCCGGCCGGGATGGAGCCGGGGCGCCAGCGGGGCGGGGGGAGTCGAGGCGCGGACGGTCTGGCGGGTCTGCCCCAGACCCTCGGCAGTGAGGGTGACCACATCGCCCTCCTGAAGCCAACCCCGGAACCCCGAGGGATCAGCGATGTTGAAATGTTCGATGAGTGCGCAGGTCGGGATGGTGCCCGAACCGATGACATCTCCAGGCAGCAGATCCACGCCGCGGGAGGCATAGGAGATGATCTCGCCGAACGTCCAGTCCATCGTGTCGGTGCGGCCGGCGCCGATCGTCTCGCCGTTGATGGCGAGGCGCACGTCCAGGACGAGCCTGCCGTCCTGTCGGAAGGGCTCCAGTTCGTCCGGTGTCACCAGCCAGGGGCCGAGGGTGGTGGCGCTGTCCTTGCCCTTGCCCTGGCCGATCCTGAGCTGGCCCTCGTGCATCTGCAGATCCCGGGCCGACCAGTCGCCGTACAGGGTGTAGCCGATGATGCACTCCTCGGCCTCCTGCGGCGTCAGATCCCGTCCGCCCGTGCCGATGACGGCGGCGATCTCCAGCTCGACGTCGAACCAGGCGCTGCCAGGCGCGATGGCGACGTCGTCGTAGGGCCCCACCACCGTCGACGGCGAGGCGAAGTAGAAGCCTGGAATCTCGTACCAGGTGTCGTGGAGTTCACGGCCGAGGCCAAGGCTGTGCTGGCAGTTGCGTATGTGCTCCAGGTAGCCGGTGGCGTCACGGACGGCCGCCGGACGCGGGATCGGCGCCAGCACGCGCACCTCACTGATCGCCACAGTTTCCCGGGGCGCCCCCATTGCCTCCTCGCCCGCCGCCCGCAGACGGTCGGAGCCCTGGGCGACCAGGTCGATCAGGCCGACGTCCGCGCTGACCGCGTGAATCCGGTCGCCGGACACCACGCCCACCCTCGCGCCCTGTCCGGCGTCATAGGTAACCCATTTCATGACTGCCTCCTCACCGTACTGTGTCAGCGAGCATAGAAGATTCCGGCCAGCCAGTAAACTGTTGATTGGCCGATACTGGAGTTCGGTGGGTGTGCCGACCCGCCTGGCGCGCCACACCGGTCGAAACGACCCTGGAGTCCACCCATGCAACGCCACGGAACGTCCGCATCTTCGCCGAGGACCTCGGTCAGCCCATCACGCTCATCGGCACTGTGTATGTGACCGAAGGGGCCCTGCTGCTGGCGGAGAACGGCGACATCCTGCTCTACGGGGATACCAACGCGTCGCGAACGGCTTCGAGAACGCGATTCGAGCCTTCGTCACAGGTGACTGGGACAGAACGCCCTTTTCGCCGCTGGTAGCCGTGTGCGCGCTCGCATCCGCCATACCGGCCTGTGTGCTCGGCGACCTGCCACGCGAGCTCCCCCTGCTCGCCGACGAACTGCACGCCGCCACCACCGCCGGCCGCCCCGCCCGGGCGGCCACGGACGAAGGGACAGCCGGGTGAACACGACCAGGCGGCAGGCTCTCGGGCCCGGCCGACCGGCCATGGTGATCACCAGCGCCCGGCGCGCGGGAGAATGGGCCGGGTGACCAGCACCCAGCCCCTGCCCCGCGGCATCAGCGCCCTGATCCCCGACGCCCGCGCCAAGGCCACGCCCGGCGAGAAGGCCGCCTCCCAGCTCGCGCACCTGCGGTCGGCGACCGTCCCGGTGCCGGTCCTGGCCGCGGCCGCCGAGCTGATCGCCCCGCAGCTGGACGACGCCGACCCTGCCACCCGCGAAGCCGCTGGCGCCGTGCACGCCCGCCTGCTCGCCGCCATCGAGGACGCCGCACCCGATGTCCTCTGACAGGTGATCTTGACCGGTTGCCAGGCGAGTTTGACCAGGCGGGTCTGACTTGGCTCCGCCCTACACCGGGACCGCCATTCTCCGGGTGGCGCGGCTGGTGACTGCGGACCCACGTGGCCACCGCCGCCAACCCGGCCGCGCCCTACGCCCGAACGCTCTACTCGGGTTGGCCGAAGTCCTCGGCCCACCTGGGGCCGTGGGGCTCAAGTTCACCCCGACGCCGGTGTCCTCATCCGGGGGAAGGGCGTCCGGGGAGACCACGACCGCCGAGAAGCGGAGGCTTCTTCACTGGTTCACCTGCCTGCTCCGCTCTGTTCTCGCTCTCCTGATTGAAACGTCATGACAGTGCCGTTTTCGAATCATTCGGGAGAAAAGAGCCGTCGTGAGTCCCGTCAACCGCCGCCAGTTCCTCCAACTCGCGGGCGCCACAGCCACCATGAGCGCCCTGTCGACCAGCATCGCCCGTGCCGCGGAGATCCCGGCGAACCGCCGTACCGGTACGCTGCGCGACGTCGAGCACATCGTGGTCCTGATGCAGGAGAACCGTTCCTTCGACCACTACTTCGGCACCCTGCGCGGTGTGCGCGGGTTCGGCGACCCACGGCCCGTCACCCTGCCCGGCGGCAAGCCCGTCTGGTACCAGTCCGACGGGGCGAAGGACGTTCTGCCGTTCCGGCCGCAGGTGGACAACCTCGGCATGCAGTTCATCGAGGATGTCGACCACGAGTGGAACAGCAGCCACCAGGCCTGGAACAACGGCACGTGGGACCAGTGGGTGCCGGCCAAGACCACCGCCTCGATGGCCTACCTCACGCGTGAGGACATCCCCTTCCACTTCGCGCTGGCCGAGGCCTTCACGATCTGCGACGCCTACCACTGCTCGCTGAACGGGCCCACCGACCCGAACCGGTACTACATGTGGAGCGGTTTCACCGGTAACGACGGCAAGGGCGGCGGCCCGGTCCTCGACACCTCTGAAGTCGGCTACTCCTGGATGACCTACCCCGAACGGCTGGAGCAGGCCGGGGTCCCCTGGAAGATTTACCAGGACATCGGCGACGGCCTCGACGCCGACGGCGGCTGGGGCTGGATCGATGACGCCTACCGGGGCAACTACGGCGACAACTCGCTGCTGTACCACTGGCAGTACCGCAACGCCAAGCCCGGCGAACCGCTCTACGACAAGGCCCGCACGGGCACCGATGTCAAGAACGGTGGCACCTACTTCGACATCCTCAAGGCCGACGTCCAGGCCGGCCGCCTCCCGCAGATCTCCTGGATCGCCGCACCCGAGGCCTTCTGCGAGCACCCGAACTGGCCCCCGCGCCCCGGCGCGTGGTACATCGCCCAGGTCCTCGACGCTCTGACCTCGAACCCCGAGGTGTGGAGCAAGACCGCGCTGTTCATCACCTATGACGAGAACGGCGGCTTCTTCGACCACGTCGTGCCGCCTTACCCGCCCTCCTCACCCTCCCAGGGACGGTCGACCGCCGACCTCACCCAGGAGCTCTACACCCCCTCCGCCGGCAGCTCGTTCGTCCCCGGCCCCTACGGCCTGGGCAACCGCGTCCCGATGTTCGTCGTCTCCCCCTGGAGCAAGGGCGGCGCGGTCTGCTCGCAGACTTTCGACCACACCTCGATCCTCCAGTTCATGGAGCAGCGCTTCGGGGTCCGCGAGCCACACATCTCGCCCTGGCGCCGAGCGGTCTGCGGTGATCTGACCGCCGCCTTCGACTTCGCGCAGACCGACACCGCCCTGCCCGCCCTGCCCGACACAACAACCGGATATCTGCCGGCGGACCGCGAGCGCCACCCCGACTACGTGCCCACGCCCCCGGCCGACCCGGCCCTGCCCAAGCAGGAACCCGGACTGCGCACCGCCCGGCCGCTGCCCTATGACCTGGCCGCCGATGGCCACGTCACCGCCGACGGCCACCTGCAGATCGACTTCGCCAGTAACGGCAAGGCCGGCGCCCACTTCTACGTGACCTCCGCCACCCAGCCCGACGGGCCGTGGACCTATACCGTCGAGGCCGGCCGGCAGCTGTCCGACACCTGGAGCCTGCCACCGGGCGGCCAGGGCGTCCACGACTTCACCGTGCACGGACCCAACGGCTTCCTGCGACAGTTCAAAGGCCGCATCGACAACGCGGGCCTGCAGGTGTCCGCACGACACCACGGGAAGAGCGGCCACGTCGAACTGGACCTCACCAACGACACGCCCACACCCGTCCGGCTCACCGTCACCAACGCCTACGCCACCGAGCAGCCCACCGTCTACCAGCTGCGTCCCGGCGCCACCGTGACCCACACCGCCCACCTCCAGCACAGCCACGGCTGGTACGACATCTCCGTGGTCTCCGACCACGACAACGGCTTCCTGCGCCGCCTGGCGGGCCACGTCGAGACCGGCCGACCCAGCACGAGCGACCCCGCCACCGGCACCACCTGAGACCCCCACCTCCCCACCCCCGACACCGGGGCTCCCACCCCTCCTCCCGCCCACCGGCGACCACTTCAGAAGCCGGCCACGCACGTCCCCATCCTCCTGGGATGTACGGCGCGGTGACGGGTCAGGGCCCGCCGCGATCGTCCTCGGCACGGCCCTGACCGCAGGCGTGGCGTTCAAGCTGAACAAGGCCCAAGCACGGCATCGGGCCCCTGGCCACCTCACGGTGGCCAGGGGCCCGATCCGGTGCGCCCAGGAAGGGCCAGACCCACTCGTCAACCAGGGAACGCCTCAGGGCTTTCGACACGCGGCGGGCGGGCCAGCAGCCAACCGGTCAAGATCGCTTGACAATCGGTCAAGATCACCTGGCAGAGGACACCGACCGGTAGCCGGCAGGCTGTCCCAGCCCTGTCTCAGCACCACCGCGAAACGCTCCGCCGAGTAGCCGGGGGAATCTCACCCCCCCGGCCCTCACAGAACCGTGCGTAACGGTCTCCCGTTACACGGCTCTTGTCGCTCTGATCGTCAGATCATCTATTGATCAGAAACTCAATTGGTTCTCGTCGAGGGTGTAACGGACCTGGGGACCATGGAAGTAGCCGCGGACGATGTGGGGTTGGCGCTGCCGTCGGCGGAAGAAGCGTCGGGCCTCGGCCGCCAGTTCCGCTTGGTTCCGGGCTCGGCTGCTCATGGGCAGACTGCGCTTGAGGTCGGCATTGACCAGCTCGTCCGGGTTCAGCTCCGGTGAGTACGAGGGCAGGAAGTGCAGTTCTACCTGGTCGGCGTGGTCGGCCAGCCATGCACGCACCACCCGTGAGCGGTGGGCCGAGTGGCGGTCGACAACGAGGTGGACCTTCCGGTCGAGGTGCCCGGTCAGCCGGTCGAGAAAGCGGCACATCACCTTCGCGTCGAAGGTCCCGGTGAAGACCATGAAGTGCATGCGGCCCTTGGTGCTGATCGCAGACATGGCGTTGACCGAGAAGCGGTTGCCGGTGCGGCGCACGATCGGGGCGCGGCTCTTGGCGCCCCAGGTGCGGCCGGTGACCTGGTCAGAGCGAATGCCGACCTGGTCTGCGAACAGTACCTCCGCACCCTCGGCCTTCGCCTTGGCGCGGATCGCCGGCCAGGTCTCCTCCAGCCAGCCGCGCACGGCCTCGGGGTCCTGCTCGACCGCGCGCTTGTCCGGCCGCTGAAACGACAGCCCCCAGCGCCGCAAGTACTTTCCCACTCCCGGCTCGGTCAGGCGGACCCGGTACAGCTTCGCGATCAGCGCACCGATCTGGCCACGCGTCCACAGCGGTCCTCGAAGTCCCAGGTCACAGGGCTGGTGGTCGAGCACGGCCTGCCGAACTGCGGCCTGCTCGGCCTCGGACAGTGCCTGATACTCTCCGACTTGCCGGCCGCGCGGACGCGCTACGAGCGCGTCCCGGCCGCCGCCCAGCCGCTTCGCCCACCAGCCGTCCACGGCCTTCAGCGAGACCTTGAACATCGCCGCGACGTCCTCACGGTCCCGGCCCTCCACCAGCGCGGCCACCGCCCGCAAGCGCAACGCTTCCTGCGCCGACGGTGACAAGTGCCGCGCGTCTCCCACCAGTTCGCTCACACCGCGTCTAACGAGCCGGAACCCCTGCCATTTCGATTCCTAGCCCTTACAGGGACCTTGGCCGGCAAGCCAGTTGACGGCGGCGTCAAGGGCCGGGTCGGCGTTCTTGGTGGTAGGGGCATCGATGGTCTCGTCCGGTACGAGCGGGCCCTCCAGGATCCGGCCGGTACGGTCCGCCTCGGCGGCGGTGGTGAGGACGATGGCGGCACCGTCGGAAAGGCGGTACGGGTCGTTGCCGGTGGGCACCCCGTAGGTTCGGTCGCCGAAACTGCGGGTGGCCGGCCGGCCGATGAAGGCGATGGTGACGGCCTCGCCCGCGCTGGCCGTCCAGCGGCCGGTGAGCACCGCGACCGGCGGGGTGGCGGCGGCGAGTGGGTGGAGGCCGTCGGCGTCGGCCAGCGGGGTGTCGTCCAGGTACGGCACGCCGCTGCGGATCGACCACGCGGACCGTTTGCCGTCTGCGGTGACGAAGCCGCCGAGCGGGCCGTCGCCGAGGATCGGCGCCGCTACTGCGAGCGGCGCCCACATCCCGCCGCCGGTCTCGCCGCGCAGGTCCACCACCCAGCCGCAGGCGCCCGCTCGGTCCGTTTCGGCGACGGCGGCGCGGCCCCGGGCGACGTACTCGGCGTAGGTACGGTCCGAGCCGTTCACCCCGCGGAGGGTGAGATAGCCGATATGGCCGGGGAGTTGGCGCGAGGTCGGGGAGTCGACGACCTCGGGGTCGCCGAGAACCCGGTCGGCCTGGTCCGGGGGAACGAAGCGGCTGTGGCGGTCGTTGAGCGCGCTCACCGCGCCGTTGATCGCGGGGTACGTGTCCTGCGGGGTGCGGGCGCCGCCGGCACGGGAGAAGGCCTTGGCGCGGACGTCCTTCCAGTCCACCCTCGCGGTGTTGAGGGAGTCACGCTGGAGGAGGTCCAGGGCGTCCGAGAGATAGGCGCGCGCCTGCGGCGAGAGACGGGCGCCCTCGGGCTCGGAAGCGGGCCCCGAGGCGGCGGCACCGCCGACGAGCAGCAGCGTGGCAACAATGGCAGCGGCCCACCGTGGCCTCATGCGTTCCCCCCTGTGGTTCGTGGCCCCTGATTCTTGCTCACGGACCCCCAGACGGCGAGACGGGGCAAGGCGGAACCAGTACTCGGTTCTCGGCTGAGCAGCCGGGCCCGGAACCAAGCGGAACTGGTGACCGAGGCCCAACGCTTCTTCCGCCGACGGCAGCGCCAACCCCACATCGTCCGCGGCTACTTCCATGGTCCCCAGATCCGTTACACCCTCGACGAGAACCAATTGAGTTTCTGATCAATAGGCGCCCTGTGTTGGCGCCAGGCGCCAATGGGCGAACATGCGGGGGTATCGCCGGGCGATCTCCTGCAACTTCGCCAGCGCCTTGCGCTTGGCCGCGAGCCGCTTGTACTTCTTGCGGATCCAGCGCACCAGGTAGGCGTTGATGCGCATCGCGAAGGCGTACAACTCCCACCACCGGAACCGGCCGTAGTAGTTGAGCCAGCCCGCCACCATGGGATTGACCCGTCTGGCGAGCTCGTTGAAGGTCAGATCGGTCCGCAGGTGCAGGTGCCAGGAGCGCACCGTCCTACCGATCCTCGTCAGGGCTTCCCTGCTGTTCCCCGGCTCGAACGAGAGGAACACGTTTCCCCACCGGCTCCGGTTCTTCCTGGCCTGGAACGTGTACCCGAGGAACGTGAACGCCGTGTGCTCGTACGAGCCGCGGCGAACGCCGGCCTTGCAATAGACGATCCGTGTCTTGTCCGGGTGCAGCCGCAGCCCGACCTCGACCATCCTGTCCGTCAGCGCCGCCAGTACCTCGCTGGCCTGGCGCTCGGAGACGCAGTGCAGCACCGCGTCGTCCGCGTAGCGTTCGAACTGGACGGTCGGGTACACCCGCGCCATCCAAGTATCGAACGCGTAGTGCAGGAACAGATTCGCCAGTACGGGAGACACCGGGGCGCCCTGCGGAGTCCCCAGTTCCCGCTTCATCAGCCGGCCGTCGGGCATGACGAGCGGAACGGCGAGCCACCTGCGCACGTACAATTTCACCCAAACGGCGTCCGTGTGAGCATCCACCGCCTTGACCAACAGGTCCCAAGGCACGCGGTCGAAGAACTTCCGGATGTCGAGTTCGACCACCCAGCTCTTCTGCCAACACCGCTCCCGGCATTTCGCCACCGCGTCCAAGGCGGACCGCCCGGGCCGGTGTCCGTAGCTGTCCGGATGGAAAATCGGCTCCACCCTTCGCATCAGATGCCAGGCCACCACGGTCTGGGCCACCCGGTCTGCGACAGCGGGAACGCCGAGCATTCTCGTGCCGCCACCGTGAGGCTTAGTGGTCGGCGCCGGAAGTCCTTCGGGGGTTGATCATGCGGCCAGCCCGCCGGGCAGGATGAACGCCATGCCCACGCCTTCGGAGCGTCCCTGGCCGTAATGCGTGACGGGTGCTGGATGGCCGGTGTCAGGATGGCCGGATGCCGACATTTCCTGCTCCGGACGGAACCCGCCTCGCCTACCGCACCGTGGGGGAGGGCGATCCGCTGATCTGTCTCCCCGGGGGCCCGATGCAGGCCGCCGCCTACCTCGGTGACCTGGGCGGCCTGCCGGCCGCCGCAGGGCGTTCGCTCGTGCTGCTCGACCTGCGTGGCACGGGGGACTCTGAGACTCCGGCCGACACGTCGAGCTACCGTGTCGACCGGCAGGTGGACGACGTCGAAACGCTCCGGGCTCACCTCGGGCTGGAGCGGATCGACGTCCTGGCCCACTCCGCCTCCGGCGACCTCGCGCTGCTCTACGCCGGCCGGTATCCGCAGCGGATCCGGTCGCTGGTGCTGGTGACCGCCCGGGCCCGGGCGGCCGGGATCGAGTTCCCGCTCGAGGGACGGCGCGAGGCGCTCGCGCTACGCAGCGGCGAGCCCTGGTACGACGAGGCGGTGCCCGCCTTCGAGCGGGCGATGGCCGGGGAGGCGACCGAGGACGATTGGCGGTTTTTGGACCGCCTCACCTACGGCCGCTGGGACGCGGCGGCGGAGGCCCACGCCGCCGCTGGAGAGGACGGTTACAACGAGGAGGCCGCTCATGCCTACCCCGGTCCCGGCGCGTTCGACGACGCGGCCGCGGTGCGTGAGGTGCTGACCAAGCTCGACGCGCCGGTGCTGGTGCTCGCGGGCGAGCTGGACCCGTCCCCTCGCCCGGAAAAGGCTGCGGAGATCGCGGAGTTCTTCCCGCGCGGGGAGTTCGTCGTCCAGCCGGGCGCCGCGCATATCCCGTGGCTGGACGATCCGAAGTTCTTCGTCCGGACCGTCGGCGAATTCCTAAGCCGGCGCGACGCGTAGTGGCCGGCTCCGGGTCTTGATCTTCTGAAGCTCGCCGGGCGAGCCGACGGTGGCAGGTCGAACGCACCCACGCCTGGCGGAACGCGTTTCAGCGCGTCGCCCGTTGACGTTGCTCACCGACCGGTGGGGTCAGACGTGTTCCTGTTCGCTCGTCTCCTCGATGGCTGCGGCTCGGGCGCGGCGGCGGCCCAGCAAGGTGCATCCCACGGTCACCAGGCCGATAGCGATGACCCTGGCGGCCTGGTAGTAGCCGGAGGCCAGTTCCTCCGGGGTGCCGGGCAGCCTGAAAGAGACCCATGCTGCCGCGAGTCCTCCGAAGACGATCAGTGCGATGGCCCCCCACGTCCCGAGCTCCGCCCACCAGGGCCCCGGGACGTAGCCCCGCTCGATGGTCTGCTCAACGTCCTTGTCGGCCATGGTCTGTTCTCCTGGGGTGTGGTGGGGGGTCGAGAGGGAGTACGCAGGCCCGGCGCGGAAGGTTCACCGGACCAAACGTTCTCTCAGAGCTGGTCGTAGATGGCGGCGAGTTGCCGCAGGACATCGGCCGCGGTGTCCAGGGCTGTGGTGTCGTAGTGTGCGAGTGCGGTGTCGAGT